>CALMVM010000305.1:16529-18156 GCA_937873255.1 uncultured Verrucomicrobiota bacterium
CGCGTGCGGCGGTGGCGCAGGCGCAGGCGCAGGTGACCCAAACGCAGGCGCAAGCCGAGCAGGCGCAGGCGCAGATCGAACGCGCCCAGGCGCAACTCGACACCGCCACGACGGATTTCAACCGCAGCAGCCGTCTCTTCAACAGCGACAAGCAGGCCATCGCCAAGAGCGAGGTCGATACCAACAAGGGTCGGCTCGACGCCGCGCAGGCCGCGCTCAACGCCGCGCGGGCCGATCTCGCGGGGGGACAGTCCAACGTCATCGCCGCCAAGGCGCAGGTGGAGAGCGCGCAGGCCGCGCAGCAGGCGGCCGGGGCGAACGTCGGCGCGAGCGAGGCGGCGGTGAAGGACGCGGAGCGACAGCTTTCCTACACGACGCTGGCCGCCCCGACAGACGGACGCATCGGCAACAAAAACGTCGAGACCGGCAACCGCGTGCAAGCCGGGCAGGCACTCTTCGCCCTCGTCGAACCGGACCGCTGGATCGTCGCCAACTTCAAGGAAACGCAGCTTGCCAAAATGCACGACGGGCAGGCGGTGGAAATCTTCGTCGATGCGGTGCCGGGCCATGCGTTCGCGGGGAGGATCGAGAGCATCTCGCCCGCGTCGGGGGCGCAGTTCGCGTTGCTGCCGCCGGACAACGCGACGGGGAATTTCACGAAGGTGGTACAGCGTTTTCCGGTCAAGGTCGTTTTCGACCGCGACGGTATACACGGATACGAGGACTGCATCCGGCTGGGGCAATCGTCGGTGGTCAACGTACGGGTGCGATGAGGATGAAGGTCTCAGTTATCCAATCAAAAAATTGGATCGGCTCGGAGAGCCGACCCTACCTCGGGACGGCACGGCTCATCACCATGTGGTTGCTGGCCTCGTCATCGCTCCACGCCGCGCCGAAGCCCACCCCGACGCCGCCGGTCGAGGTGCCCGCGCGCTTCAAGAACGCTCCCGCCGCGCGTCCGCTGCCGACCGACCCCGCCGCGCCCGGCGATGCCTTGTCCGTCGCGCCTTGGTGGAACATCTTCCACGATTCGACGCTCGACGCGTTGGAACGCCAGGCCGCCGCGTCGAACCAAGACCTCGCCCGCACCGTCGCGCGCATCGACGAGGCCCGGCAGGGCACGCGCACCGCCGCTGCCAGCTACTATCCGACGGTGGAATCCAACCTCCTCGCCGTCCGCCAGCGCACGACGGACACCGGCCCTATCTTGCGCGCGCAACTCGTCGGCAACGCCGGCGCGTTCGGCGCGGTGCTGGGCGCGGGGAGCGGAAAAATCCCGGCGTTCGCCAGCCGGGGGCTTTCGGCGACGTACAACGATTTCCGCGCGCCGTTGACGGTCTCGTACGAGATCGACGTGTTCGGGCGGATTCGCCACGCGTACGCGAGCGCCAGGGCCAGCGCAGAGGCGGCCGAGGCGGACCGGCGCGCGGTGAGCCTCGGCCTGAGCGCGGAGGTCGCCACGGGGTATTTCGCGTTGCGCACGCTGGATTCCGAGGCGGCGGTTTTGCGGCGTGGACTCGACCTGCGGCGCGACGCCGTGCGGTTGAGCCAGGAACGGTTCAGCGCGGGCGTGGCCGGCGCGTCGGACCTTGCCCGCGCGAAGGTCGAACTCGACAATACCCAGGCC
>CALMVM010000306.1:0-4858 GCA_937873255.1 uncultured Verrucomicrobiota bacterium
AAACACGCCTCGGGCTAACTCTCCCTGTGGCTCGGAAAAGTGGGTCTCGTCAGATTCGGAAGATTCGGGCCAAAATGTATGCGTTTAGGTACCCCCGGGGGAACAATGAAAATCGGGTCCGACAAAATTTCCGAAAAAGGGCACTTCCCACCCTACGGCCCTGCTGCTGTCGTTTTGATCAATTCAGTCTGAATCAGTCTTATATGTTTGAACTTGAGTCTGTTTGAGACTGCTAGACTCCGTAGAGGACAATCGAATAGCACAGTGACGATTCCTCGCTGTGCACATTCCGCTAAAATTGCAACAGAAAGATGTTGACCTGCCAACAATTCATGTGATAAAGTTTATATGGTCAGCGAAGCAGCAATCAACCCTCTCTCAAACGCAATCGCGTCAATGATTGAGCAAACCTTGGCTCCGTATCTGGCGGAGGTAGCTGACTTACGAACCCGACTCAACCTGCTCGACAATCAGCAGAGCGGTAGAACTGCCAATGTTCCGCACGGCTGTTTATCATGGCAGGAGGCAAAAACAAAGCAATTCCTGTCGATCAAGCAAACGGCTTTCCTCCTCGGGGTTAGTGACAAATCGGTCAGGCGCAAGATCGACGACGGACTCATTAAAGCATCGAAGGCGCTACGTCATGTCCGCATTCATGTGGACGAAATCGACGCCTACCGAAAGCGAACTGTCTAAGCAGCCAGCTTCCGTAACTCTGCCTGCTCAAACTCCCTGTCTGACTCGCTTATCACTTCACTGTAAGTGTCCAAGATCAGTTTTCCCCCGTCCTGATGCCCCTGCCACTTAGCAACGAGCTTGACGTTGACGCCAGCGCGTAAGAGCCGGACGATTCCCATGCTGCGAAGGGTGCGCGGCGAGAAATGCGGATAACCAAGATTTTTGCAAACGGTATCCAGCGTCCGCTTGCAACTTGCGACTTTGAAAACGGCTTCTGCTTTCCCCGGCTTCCCCCGCCGTTCGTACATTGCCAGCATAAGCGGTTTCAGATGATCGTAAATCGGCACACCGAAAGATTGGCCGGTTTTCTGCCTGCAAATGGCGAGTTGTCCCTTTTCAAAATCGACGTGCCCCCATCGCATACGTTTTGCTTCGGCCTCGCCCAAGGCAGCCAAGCCGAGGAACGCGGCCAAATCCGCGCTGTCGTCTTTGTGATCCGCGAACCGTTGATGCCGGATAGCTTCCACGATTGCGTCGAATTGTTCCAGTGAGGGAATGTGGGGACGTTTGCGGTTCACCCGTTTTCGCTTCGTCTGAACGCCTTCATATGGACTTTTAGCAATGATCTCGTCGTGCACCGCCAATGCGAAGACGTTTTTGATCTGTCGGGAGATTTCGTTGAAACTGGCTGGCTGTAGTTGGTGGAGCTTTGCGAACCATGCGCTCAAATCGCTTGTCCTCACGTCCGGAACGGACACGTCAAATCCTAGCGTCCACGTCCGCTTGAGGGTGTTGATGGTCCATTCCACATTGTTCTTCGACTTTTGGGCAAGTCCTGCGGTTGCCGCGCGATGCTTTTCCAAAAGCTGTCCGAAAGTCACCGACGCCGGCTTCTCAGGCACAGGCGCGGTCAAGCCATCAATCCACGTCCGTAGAAACCGCTCGGCCATCTTCCGCTCGGAAATTGCCAGCCCGGCGTCTGACCGGAGTTTGAATTGCTTAATTCCCTTGCCAGCGACTTTTTTTACCCCATAGTATTCGCCGGTAAGCCGGTGACGCTTGAGGCATGGGAAACCCGTGGAATCGAGCAACTGACTTGTCGAGAGTTTGGCTGTCTTGGTATCGCTTGCTTGCACGCTTTTGATACTGGTATAGCTCGACGGTATAGTCAAGGTTATTGAGCATAGGACAGCCTCTGCATAAATGCCTTAGACTCAGTGAAATGGGGGTATAGCTCAGTTGGTAGAGCGTCTCGTTCGCAATGAGAAGGTCTGGGGTTCGAATCCCCATACCTCCACCATCCTGACCGTCGGCGATCCCGATGGCTCGCAGGGCGCGGTCATCGAAGCCGCCGACAGAATACGCGCGCGCCATCGTTCCGGATCGCGTCAGGGCTGCGTCTGCACGGGCAAGACGATCCCCGACGTTTGCGTCCCGGCCCGGTAAATGCGTTGCGTCGCCGCGCGGAAATCCTCCGGCTTGGCGTCGGGGATATTGATGAACACCTGCGGATTCCTGTCCGTCAGCGGGAACCACGAACTCTGCACCTGCACCATGATGCGATGGCCCCGCCGGAACGTGTGGCAAATGTCGGGCATCGTGAATTCCACCGCCTCCACCTGCCCAGGGACGAACGGCTCGGGTTTTTCCAGGCTATGCCGGAATTTCCCCCGGAACGGCTCGCCGCGCACGAGTTGTTGATACCCCGCAAGCGCGAAGCTCGGCGGCCTCACGTCCTTCTCGACCGTCTTGCTGTTGGGATGTTCGTCGGTGCTGTTCGGATCGGGATAATCGGGTGGGTACACGTCGATGAGTTTCACGTCCCAATCCGAATCCGTGCCCGTCGTGGATACGAACAGTTTCGGCGACACCGGACCGGCGATGGTCACATCCTCTTCCAGCGGCGCGGTCTGGTAGGTGAGCACATCGGGACGTGTCGCCGCGAAACGCTGGTCGCTCACCATGTACTCGGGCGGCACCGCCAATGCATAATAGGCCAGGAACGGCACCGGCTTGGCCGGGTCGCTGATGTATTCGTCAAACTGATCGATGGCTTCCTTGTTCAGCTCGAACGGCGTTTGCCAACCCAACCCTCCTGCGGGCTGGAAGTAGAGCGTCTTTTGCTGGACGCCCGGCGGCGGCCAGCTCGGATAATGCCGCCACACGTTGGTCCCGGTCTCGAACACCGTCGCCTTGGCCAACCCGGGGTCGGGTGCGTCCTTGAGATGGTGCTCGAAGAACGGAAACACAAGGTATTTCCGATAGTAGTCGGCCGTGTTGGCGTCGAAGTTCACGTTGCCGAGCCGGTGTCCGTCCAACCGTCCCCAGCCACCGTGAATCCACGGGCCGATCACGAGCTTGTTGTCGATGCCGGGGTTGTTCTTGCCGATGGCCTCGAACGCCGAGAACGGCCCCTGCAAGTCCTCGCCGTCGAACCAACCGCCGACGGTCAGCACAGCGCAGTGGATGTTCTTGAGGTGCGGCGCGAGGTCGCGCGGCTTCCAGTAATCATCGAAGGTATCGTGGCGCACCTGATCGTCCCATAAGGCACTCGTGCCCGGCGCGAAAAACTTGCTCAACGCCCCGAGCGTCCCCTGCCGCAATAACCATTCGTAGCCGTTGTCCGTCCAGTACTCGAACGGCACCCACTTGCGCGGCTCGGCGGTCGGGTTTTGCTGCAACTGGAACACCGTGTAGAACGAGAAGTTCGCCGCGAGCATGAACGCCCCGCCGTGGTAGGCGTCATCGCCCTGACCGAAGAGATTGATCATCGGGGCCTGCGGCGAGGCGGCCTTGATGGCGGGGTGCGAGTCGATGATGCTCGCCGCCGTGTTGAATCCGGGATAGGAAATGCCCCAGATCCCGACGCGTCCGTTGTTGTTCGGGACGTGTTTGAGCAGCCAGTCCACGGTGTCGTACATGTCCGTGCTCGGGTCCACGTCGGTGGCGGATTTCTTCTCGTCCACATGCGGGTACATCTCGACGAATTTCCCCTCCGATTGGAAGCGCCCGCGCACGTCCTGGTTGACGAAGATGTAGCCCGCCTTGTCAAATTCCGCCGCCGGCCCGAGGTGCCGCGTGCTCGGCGGGAAATGGTCCTCGCCGTAGGCGTTCTTGCCGTCGCGCGCGTCGGCGACACTCACGCTATAAGGCGTGCGGATCATCAGGAACGGGTACGGCCTCGACTGGTCCTTGGGCACGTAGACGGCGGTGAACAACTTCACGCCGTCGCGCATTGGGATGCGGTACTCGTACTTTGTGTAATGCTCGCGGATGTCGAAAGGCGCTTCGTCGGTCTTTTTCTCAATGGTCGGAGAGGTCGGCGGGAGGTTGGACACCTGGGCCGGGACGGTTCCCGAAAGCAGGACGAGGCACGCCAAAAGGCACGAGAGCGTTTTCATAGAGAAAGACCGGCGCAACCCACCATATCGCACCGCGCGGCGCGGGCGACCGGCTATTTCGCCAGGCTGGCGAGATTGGCGATGACGTTGATCAATTCCGACGCTTCCGCCGGCTTGGTGACATGCGTCTGGAAACCCGCGCGCAACGCCAGTTGCCGGTCCTCCGCCCGAGCGAATGCCGTCAGCGCGATGGCCGGGGTACGTCCGCCTTTGTCGGCGGGAATCTCGCGCACCTTGCGCAAAAATTCATAGCCGTCCATCCCCGGCAGGCCGATGTCCGAGATCAGCACGTGCGGCCGTTGGTTGCGCAGCATTTCCAGGCCCCGGTCGGCATCGTCGGCCACGCGCACGGTCGCGCCCTGTTGTTCCAGGACCCGCCGCAGGAGATGACGTTGGTCGGCGTCATCCTCGACCAGCAGCAGGCGAATCCCCCCCAGCGCCGTGCCGCGCGCGTGCCCGTCGTGAACCGCCGCGCTGCCGTCGTGCGGGTCCGCCGGTGGATTCGTCGGCGGCAGCGGCGGCGGCGGCTCGTTGCTGGCCTGGACCGTCGCCGGGTCGGCCACCGGAGGCGCGACGCCAACCGGCAGCGTCACGGTGAAAGTCGAGCCCTTCCCCGCGCCGTCGCTGTCCACGCGCACGGTGCCGCCGTGCAATTCGGTCAGTTGCTTGACGATGCTCAGGCCCAGACCTAGGCCGCTGTGCCGGCGCGAGGCCGAGGAGTCCATCTGCCGGAAGCGGTCGAAGATGTACGGCAGAAAATTCGCGTCGATCCCCTGGCC
>CALMVM010000306.1:4868-9811 GCA_937873255.1 uncultured Verrucomicrobiota bacterium
TCCCGTCGTTCTGGCGTTGGCGGATTTCGATCCGGCCGTTGCGCGGGGTGAACTTGATCGAGTTGGAAAGCAGATTCCAAAATACCTGCCGCAGCCGCGTGTGGTCGCCGTAGACCGTCGGCGCGAAGGGATCGGTCGCCTCGACGATGGTGATGCCCTTGGACTGCGCCGCGTGCCGCACGCTCTCGACCGCCTCTGCGATGATGCGCGCCAGCGAAAGCGCCTCGACCTCCAACCGCGCCTTGCCCGAGATGATGCGGCTCATGTCGAGGAGGTCCTCGATGAGCTGCACCTGCGCGCGGGCGTTGCGCTCGATGACCTCCACCGCCTGCGCCACCTCCGACGCGCTGGCCTGCGTGGCGGGCTCCCTGAGGATGCTCGCCCAGCCCAGAATGGCGTTGAGCGGGGTGCGCAGTTCGTGGGAAAGGGTGGCGAGAAATTCGTCCTTGAGCCGGCTGACCCGCTCGCCTTCCAGCCGGGCGGCGTGCTCGGCCTTGAACACCCGCTCGCGCTCGTTTTGGGCGCGCACGCGGTCGGTCACATCACGCTGGATGGCGACCCACTTCGACAACGCGCCATTCGAGTCGTGCAACGGGGTGATCCGCCATTCCACGACATATTCGGAACCGTCCTTGCGGTAGTTGATCGTCTCGCCGTGGAAACTCTCGCTGGTCAACAGGTCCCCGCGCAAACGCTTGACCAGCCCCGGGTCGGTCTTCGGCCCCTGGAGGATACGCGGGGTCTGGCCGACGATTTCATCGATGCCGTAGCCCGTCATGCGGGTGAAGGCGGCGTTGACGTACTCGATGCGCGGGCCCGGCAGGTCGAGCCGCGCCTCGGTGATGATAATCGCGTCGTTGGCGCTCTCCACGGCCGCCTTGACCAACGCCATCCCACCGTCCTCGGAGTGACGGGCGTTGGGCACGTTCGGCGAGGACAGCGTCGTGTCGTGAGGGCTCGCAAGCTCGTCGGGCATCGGAAACCAGTGGAAAAGCGCGCAAGGGGGATACTTGCCGATTCGCTCGCCGGTTGCCAGAAAGTTTTAGCCAGTTTGGTCGTCCGATTCTTTCCGCTGCCCGGGCAGGGCGGCGTAGACCGCGTCCACCATCGACAGCGACTTGGCGTTGGGCAGCACGCCGATTTCCATCTGGTTCATCAGATAGGCGAAGGCGACACGGTTTTCCGGGTCGGCGAACGCGTGCCCGCCGCCCGCGCCCGGTTGGCCGAACGCTTGCGTCGAAGGGCCGAAGAGCGTACGGGTCTTGCGGCCGTCCGCGCCGGTCGGGTCTTGCATGAACCCGGCCGAAAACGCGGCGTCCAGGCACAGGATCACATCCGGGCCGGACACCTGTGTCGCGCCCATCCACTCCAACGCCCGCGCCGGGAAGAACGTGCGGCCGTCGAGCGAACCGCCGTTGGCGAGCATCGCGTAAAATTTCCCTAGCGCGCGTGCCGAACCGATCCCGCTGAACGACGGGATCGCCACCCGCCGCGCCTCGGGCGAGTTCATCGCCGCAACCGCGTGCAGCCCCGCCGGTCCGGTGAACGCCCGGCGCGTGAGCGATTTCTCGTCGGCCAGCGCCTCGTAAAAATCGCCGGTTAGCGCTGGTCCGCCCGCGCGCGAGGCGTAGATCGTCGCCGCGCGGTCCGCTTCCGCGTCGGGCAGGCCGATCCAGAAATCGAGTCCGAGCGGTTCGGCGAAGGTTTCACGCCAATACGTGGCGACGGTGTGCGCGGGCCGGCGGCGGCGGAGCAGTTCGTCCACGAGGAAACCGTACGTGCGCGGGTGGTAGCCGTGCGTGGTGCCCGGGGGCCAGTTGGGAGCCTGCGCGGCGAGGGCTGCGGCGACCGCATGGTGATCGAGCACGCTCGTCTGCGGCGCGTCCATCGCCGCGAGGCCGGCCTGGTGGGAAAGGAGTTGCGCGAGCGTGATGGCTTCTTTGCCCTGCGCGGCGAATTCCGGCCAAAGCGCGGCGACGGGGGTGGAAAGTTCGATGCCGTCGGCGGCGAGGACGTGCAGCAGGCACGCCGAAGCGAGCGCCTTCGTGACCGCCCAGCCGAGCACGAGCGTGTCATCGGTCCAAGGATGCGTCTGCTGGCGGTCGCGCCAGCCGGCGGCGAGCGAGAGGATTTCCGTGCCCTCGTGCCAGACCGACACCGACGCACCGAGTTCGCCGCGCGAGCGGAAGTTTTCCTCGAACTGGGCGGTGACGGCGGCGAGGTCCATCGGGGCTTTAGCCTTCTGCGCCTTCGAGCGTTTCGGGCGCTGGGGCGGCGGCGGGTTCGCGGCGGAAGATCACCAATCCAAGCCCCGCCAGCACGCACAGGCCGCCGGCCAGCGTGCGCGCCGGCAGGCGTTCGTTCAGCACCGCCCAACCGATGAGCACCGCCGCCACCGGGGTGACGAGGGAAATGAGCATCGTTTTCGTGACATCGACGCGCCGCACCAGCCAGTAGTACATGCAAAACGCCGTCGCCGAACCGAGCACCGCCAGGTAGACCAGCGCGAACACCGCCTGCCGGGTCCAATGCAGAGCCCACGGATTGCCCTCCACGCTCCAACCCAACGCCACCAGCGGCAACCACCCGAAGAACATCTGCGAGCCCGCCAACACGCCCGGATCGAGATGACGACCGTAAGCCTTGACCAACACGCTGGCGTACGCCGCGCCGCACGCGCCGACGACCACCGCGAGGCTGCCCCACAACGCCAGCGCACCGGCGAGTTGGAGTTGGTCGGCGAAGATCACGCCGATGCCCACGACACCCAACCCCACGCCGACGGCCTTCGGCAGCGTGATGCGCTCGGCCGGGAGATACAGGTGCGCGAACACCAGACCGAACGCCGGGATCGTCGCCTGGAGCACCGCCGCCAGCCCGGAGGTAATCTGTTCCTCGCCCCAGAACAGAAGCCCGTAGTTCAGGGAAAACGTCATGACGCCCGTGATGGCAATGAACCCCCATTCCCGCCCCGTGCGCGGCCACGGGGCACGCCGTGCGAGGTTGACGACGAGCAGGACCGCGGAAGCCAGCACGAAGCGGAGGCCCGCGAAAAGCATCGGCGGCAGATCCGCCAGCCCAAGCTTGATAAATATCCAGGTGGAACTCCAGATCGTACAGAGCAACAGCCAGACGGCGAGGATACGGACGGAGTTCAACGCGGCGGGATTTCGGGGACGGCGGAGGAACGGGCAATGTGGGGTCAAATGGACCGTCCGTCCAGCGGAAGGCAAGCACGCCGACTTGCGTTCCAACCAAGGTTCTGATGGCTCTCGGAGCCGTTCCCTGGATTCTTCCGGAAGACGCCGCGCTACGGAGACGCTCGTCCAATCCAAAAATAGGGAACGGCTCAAAGAGCCATCCCCGCCTTGGTTGGAAAGCCTGCGGCGGGACCGCTACCGCACGCCCGGATTGCTCGACGCGTGGCGGTTGCGCTTGACGTGCAACTGCGCCAGCGAACGCGCCAGCGCTGCTTCGGCTTCCGCCTGCGCTTCCGAACTGAGCGTCTTGTCGTTGAGCGCTGCCTTCGCGCGGTCCATCGCCGCCTGCGCCGATGCTTCGTCCACATCGGCGTCACGTACGGCCATATCCGTGAGGATCGACACCCGGTCGGGCATGACTTCCGCGAACCCGCCGCCCGTCGCCAACAGGATTTCCTGCCCGCCCTTCTGCACCTTGAGCGGACCGGGCTTCAATTGCGTGATCAGCGGGACGTGCATCGGCAAAATGCCGAACTCGCCGTCCACCCCTGGGATCGTGACCATGTCCACGTCCTCGGAATACGTTTTCTTCTCCGGGGTGACGATTTCCAAGCGCAACGTGGCCATAAGCTTACTTGCTGCCAATCGTGTCGAGGCCGCCCTTCATGTAGAAGTCGTTCTCGTTGCGGTCGTCGAGCTTGCCGTCGAGGATTTCCTTGAAGCCTCGGATCGTCTCCTTGAGCGAAACGTACACGCCGGGGATGTTCGTGAAGATTTCGCCGACGTGGAACGGCTGGCTGAGGAACTTCTGGATTTTGCGCGCGCGGGCCACAACCTGCTTGTCCTCGGGCGAGAGTTCGTCCAACCCGAGGATGGCGATGATATCCTGCAAATCCTTGTACCGCTGGAGCGTCTTCTGCACGCCGCGCGCGACCGCATAATGCTCCTCGCCAACCACGTCGGGCGCGAGCGCCTTCGAGGTAGAAGCCAACGGATCGACCGCCGGATAAATGCCCAACTCCGCGATGGAACGCTCTAACACGATGGTCGAATCCAAGTGCGCGAACGTGTTCGCCGGAGCTGGGTCGGTCAAATCGTCCGCCGGGACATACACTGCCTGGAAGCTCGTCACCGAGCCGTTCTTCGTCGAGGTAATGCGTTCCTGGAGGTCGCCCATCTCGGCCGAGAGCGTCGGCTGGTAACCGACCGCCGACGGGGTGCGCCCGAGCAGCGCGCTCACTTCCGCGCCTGCCTGGCTGAAGCGGAAAATGTTGTCGATGAAAAGGAGCACGTCCTGGTTCTTCTCGTCGCGGAAATACTCCGCCATCGAGAGCGCCGAGAGCGCCACGCGCAGACGAGCGCCGGGAGGTTCATTCATCTGGCCGTACACCAGCGCCACCTTCGACTCGCTGAGGTTTTCCTGGTTGATGACCTTGGACTCGCTCATCTCGTGGTAAAGATCGTTGCCCTCGCGGGTCCGCTCCCCCACCCCGGCGAACACGGAGTAACCGCCGTGCCCCTTGGCGATGTTGTTGATCAACTCCATGATGACGACCGTCTTGCCGACGCCCGCCCCACCGAACGCGCCGACCTTGCCGCCCTTGGTGAACGGGCAAATGAGGTCGATGACCTTGATGCCGGTTTCCAGCACGGTCGATTTGGTGTCCTGATCGATGAGCGGAGGTGCCTTGCGGTGGATCGAGTATCGCTTGGTCGCGTTGACGGGGCCGCGGTTGTCCACGG
>CALMVM010000306.1:9821-10999 GCA_937873255.1 uncultured Verrucomicrobiota bacterium
TCCGAGCACGGCCTCGCCGACCGGCACCGAGATGGGCTCGCCGGTGTTCTTTACGCTCATGCCGCGCTTGAGTCCCTCGGTCGAACTCATGGCGATGGCGCGCACCAACCCGCCGCCGAGATGCTGCTGGACTTCGAGCGTCAGCTTCGTGGCGACGCCGGCGGGCTCGAATTCGATTTCGAGCGCGTCGTAGATTTTCGGCAGGTCGCCGCCTTCGGAGAAGTCCACGTCGAGGACGGGACCGATGACCTGGACGATGGTGCCCGTGTGGTGTGCGGTGGCAGTTTCCATTTTAGGAGATAGGAGTTAGGAGATGGGAGATAGGGCGGAGGGATTTATCCCATCGCCATCTGCGCCGTGGTGATTTCGAGCAGCTCGGTGGTGATGCCCGCCTGGCGGACCTTGTTGTATTCCAACGTCAGGTCTTTGATGAGCGCCTTGGCGTTGTCGGTGGCGTTCTTCATGGCGATCATGCGCGCGCTGTGCTCGCTGGCGCGGGAGTTGAGCACCATCTGGTAAACCTGGAAATGCACGTACTCGGGCAGCCCCGCGTCGAGCACCTCGCGCTCGCCGGGTTCGAAGAGATAGCCGTATTTGTTCTCGGGGTCGGCCGCCGACCCTTTTGTAGCATCCTTCGGGGTCGTGTCCGCGACTCCCTGTTCGCCGCCCTTGCCGCCGGGCAGGTCGGCCGGGCTGATGGGCAGCAGCGTCTGGATCACCGGCTTCTGGTTGAGCGTGTTGACGAATTGCGAGTACGCCACGCTGACCTTTTGCACCTCGCCGGAAAGGAACTTGTCGAGTGCGAACCTGGAAATCTGCCGCGTCTCGGACAGGCTCGGCGTGTCCTTGGTCGGGAAATCGGCCAACAGGTTGCGCTTGGTGCGCGCGAGGAATTGCACGCCCTTGCGCCCCGTGGCGACGTAACCGGCGGACCTGGCCTGATCGTGAGTGCTCGCCTCGCGGAAAAGGTTCGTGTTCAGTGCGCCGCAGAGCCCCTTGTCCGTGCTGATGAGAATCACCAATTCCGTCTGCAACGGACGTTCCTCCAACAGCGGGTGGCTGTCCTGGGCCACCCGCTCGCGCAACGACACGACCACACCTGTCAGCAACGACGAATAATCGCGTCCGGCGCGCGCCGCCCCCTGCGCCTTGCCCATCTTGGAGGCAGCCACCGTTAG
>CALMVM010000306.1:11009-18500 GCA_937873255.1 uncultured Verrucomicrobiota bacterium
GTGTTCTTGACCGACTTGATGCGTCGGCGGATTTCGCGGGTATTCGGCACGGGAAAGAGCGTTTAGCGGAACGTCTGCTTGAACTCCTCGACGGCGCTCTTGAGCATGGGCTCGTTTTCCTTATCGAGCGCCTTCTTGTCGCGGATCGTCGCGAGCACGTCGGCTTTACGCGTGGTCAGGTATTCTTGAAGTTTCTTCTGGAACTCCTTCACCCGCTCCACCGGCACGTCGTCCAGATAGCCGTTCTTCATCGCCCACAACGCGGCGACCTGTTCCTCGACCGCGAGCGGCGAATATTGGCCCTGCTTGAAAAGCTCGACGACGCGCGCGCCACGGTCGAGGCGCTGCTTCGTGCCCGCGTCGAGGTCACTGCCGAACTGCGCGAACGCCGCCAGTTCGCGGTACTGCGCGAGGTCGAGCTTGATCGAACCGGCCACCTGCTTGATCGCCTTGATCTGCGCGGCCGATCCGACGCGGCTCACCGACAGACCGACCGAAATGGCCGGACGCACGCCCTGGTAGAAGAGGTCCGTTTCGAGATAGATCTGGCCGTCCGTGATGGAGATGACGTTCGTCGGGATGTACGCCGACACGTCGCCAGCTTGGGTCTCAATGATCGGCAGCGCCGTCAGCGACCCGCCGCCGAATTCTTTCTCCACGCGCGCCGAACGCTCCAGCAAGCGCGAGTGCAGATAAAACACGTCGCCCGGGTACGCCTCGCGGCCCGACGGACGCTTGAGCAGCAGCGACACCTGCCGGTAGGCGACGGCGTGCTTGGAGAGATCGTCATACACGATGAGCGCGTCCATGTCGTTGTCCATGAACCACTCGCCCATCGCCGCGCCGGCGAACGGGGCGAGGTACTGGTTGGCCGCCGTCTCGGAGGCTGGCGCGGAGATGACAATCGTATACTGGAGAGCGCCGGCCTCTTCGAGAATGGCAACCGCCCGCGCGATGTTCGCGTTTTTCTGGCCGACGCCGACGTAGATCGAGTACATCGGGCGGAAATCCTTTGCACCCGCCTTCTCGGCCGCCATGTTGATCTTGGCCTGCGAGATGATCGTGTCGAGCGCGACGGCCGTCTTGCCCGTGGCGCGGTCGCCGATGATGAGTTCGCGCTGGCCGCGGCCGATGGGGATCATCGCGTCAACGGCCATGATGCCCGTCTGCACGGGCTGGCTGACGGCCTTGCGCTTGATGACGCCGGGCGCGATTTTTTCCACCGGATAGGTCACGTCGCTCTTGACTGGCCCCTTACCGTCGATGGGTTGGCCGAGGGCGTTGACCACGCGGCCCAGCAGCCCCTTGCCGACCGGCACGGAGAGCAGCTTGCCCGTCGTGCGGACCTCGGAGCCTTCGACGACGCCCGAGTAATCACCGAGCAGGATCGCGCCGACCTCGGTTTCTTCGAGGTTGAGCGCGATGCCGACGACGCCGTTCGGGAACTCGATGGCCTCATTGAGCATCACGTCGCTCAAGCCCTCGATGCGGGCCACGCCATCGCCGACCTCGCGCACGACGCCGACGTTGCTGCGGGTCGTCGTCGTCTTGAGGCTGGCAATTTGCGTTTCGATGTCTTGGAGAATCGTGCTCATGGGCAATCAGGGGTCTTTCGGGAAAGTGGAAACAGGAAAAATTATAGCAGGCTCTGAAGCTTGGAGAGGCGCTGGCGCACGCTGCCGTCCCACACGTCGCTGCCGATCTTGATGCGCATACCGCCGATCAACTCGGGGTTCACTGAAAACTCGGTCGTCAGGTCCTCGCCGTATTTCTGCTTGAGGCTGCTGACAATGGCGTTGGCCGTGCCGTCGCCGAGCGGGGCGGCGCTCTCGATCACAGCGTGCCGCTTCTCCATCTCCAACCGCAGGAGCCGCTGGTAAGCCTCCAACCCGCCCTGGTAGTGGCGCGGCTTTTCGGCGATGACCGACTGCACCAGGGAGTTGACCTTGGCGCGGTCGAGGCGGCCATCGGTCAGGCTCATCTGAAAGAGCTGGCGGGAGAGGTTACGGGCTTCCTTGGTGATTTTCATACGACGGTGGAGGTTGCGGGACTTGGAAAACATCCCCGCAACGGGCGGGGGGTGGCCTTATCGGTGAGCGATGGGCATCGAGAAACGTGGACGGACGAGCGGTTAAAAAACGGGGTTCAGGCCAACTGGCGAACGGTCTCCTCGCCGAGACGCTGCTGATCCTCGGCGGTCAGCACCTTGCCGGTGACTTTAGCGGTGGTGTCGATGACGAGGCGGCCGAGTTCGCGCTTGACCTCGCTCAAGACGCGGTCGTGCTCCAACTGCGTCTGTTCGCGGGCGCGGGCGGACACCCGTTCGGCCTCCGCGGTCGCGTCCGCCACGGCACGCTGCTTGACGGCCTCGCCGCTCTGGCGCGCCTCGTCGATGAGCTTCTGGCTCTGGACGTTGGCCTTGTCGAGCAGTTCGCGGTACTTGGCTTCCGATTCGGCGAGTTGCTGTTTGATCTTCTCGGCGTTGGCCTGCCCCTCGGCGATGCGCTTGCGGCGCTCCTCCAGCACGTTGATGATCGGACCGAAGGCGTAGGTCTTCAGGACGTAGAGCACGATGCTGAACGCGAGCACCTGCGCGATGAACGCGGGCCAGTTCAGGCCAAAAATCTGCGGAATGCTTTCGCTTTCGGCGAGCAGGAGGTAAGTCATGGCGGGGTCGGGAGGTTTCCGGTTTTGAGAAAAATGGGTCGGGTGCGCCGAACATCACCTCCGGCCGTCGGAAACCGGGCCGGCCGGAGGCGAGTGCGCACCGTGGGAGCGCGGTCTTACTTGTAGAGGAAGAACGCGATCAGCGCGTAAATGGCGATAGCCTCCGCGAGCGCCATGCCGATGATGGAAATGGTGAGGATATTGCCGAACGCACCCGGGTTGCGGCCAACCGCCTCGGCGGCCTTCGCGCCGACCATGCCGACGCCGATGGCGCTGCCAAGACCCGCCACGCCCAAGGCGAACGTCGGCCCGAGGTACTTGATCATTTCGACGGTGGCGCCCGGAGCGGGCTGGGCAACGTCGGCGAGGAGGTTCAATGTATCGATCATAATGATGGGTTGATGTGACTGATTTGATGTTGTGTTTGCCCGCCGCCCACTCTCTTCGGATGGTCCCGGCGGGAAAATATTGCGGGGGGCTCAGTGGGCGGGAGCGGCAGTCTTATCGTGCGGAGCGTGCGCGTCGTCGTGAGCCTTTTCGTGGGATTCGTCGTGCGAGGTCGTCAGTTTGATGTAAACGGCGCACAGCAAAGTGAACACCAGCGCCTGCACGACGCCGACGAGCAATTCCAGGAAGTAAAACGGGATCGGCACGATGACCTTCATCAGGAAGGCAATCGCCGTTGGCATGCCCATCGTCGTGCCGAGCTCGGACATCGTGTGCATGAGGTTTTCCCCGGCGTAGATGTTGCCGAAAAGCCGTAGCGACAGCGACACCGGACGGAAGGCGATGGAAATGATCTCGATCAAGCCGACGAACGCGAAGATGGGGATCAACACGTACCGCATGAACCCCTTCATCTCGCCCTTGGGCCCGAACGTATGGTGCAAAAACCCGCCCACGCCGAGTTCCTGGTAGCTCCAGAGCGCCCAGAAAAACATGAACACCAGCGCCATGCCGAGCGTCAGGTTGAGGTCGGCGTTGGCTGGACGCAGCAGCGGGGCCTCCAGTTCCGAGAGCGAGAGCAGCGGGCCGCGCCCGGTGCCGAAGCCCACCGTGCCCACCCCGGGCAAGAGGCCGAACCAATTGGAAGCCAGGATGAACAAAAACAGCGTCGCCAGCAACGGGAAGGCGCGCGCGACCATGTGCGGGCCAACGATGCCTTCGAGCATGCCGTAGAGCGCCTCGATGACCGCCTCGAAAAAGTTCTGGCTCGGGCGGTCGGGCACCAGGGCCATTTTCCGCGTCGCCCGGCGGGCGAAAACCAGCACCAGAATCGCCACGACGGCGGCGACGATCAGCGAATTGGTGAAAACGTAGCCCGCCCAGCTCTTCGAGCCCGGCGCGGACAGACGCTCGGCGTTCAGGGGAATTTGGGCCAAAAGAGAAAACATGACGGCAAAAGCTCGGAGCGGTCGGGAATCAACGACGGGGGTCCCTTGTCAACTTCAAAACCGGCGGCCGGGGGTCCTGATTCCAAACGGCACGTGGGGAGAGGCAGGCAAAAGGAATCGCACCAGATAAAAGAGCCGGATGCCGTTACGTGCAAGTTCTATTTGTGAAAAATTTCACAAGCTTCGATATCTCCCGCTGGCCGTGGCAATTAAATCCGTTTTCCATTACGGCTCACTCCGCCTTCAGCCGGGGCAGGAGAACGGCGAGGATGGCGGCCACGGATTCGGTGGCGGTCTGCGCGTCGGTGCGGACGACGATTTCCGGCGCTTCGGGAATTTCGTACGGCGCGTCGATGCCGGTGAATTGCTTGATCTCCCCCGCGCGTGCCCTTTTATACAGGTTTTTTGGGTCGCGCCGCTCGCAGACTTCCAACGGGGCGTTGACGAAGACCTCGACGAACACGCACCCGCCCTCGTCGGCGATGGCCCGCGCGCGGCGGCGGTCGGCGCGGTACGGGGAGATGAACGCCGACAGCGTGACGACGCCCGCGTCGGCCATCAACCGGGCAACCTCGCCGACGCGGCGGATGTTCTCGGTCCGATCCTCGGGCGAAAAGCCCAGGTTGGCGTTCAAGCCATGGCGGATGTTGTCGCCGTCGAGCACGTAGACGCGGATTCGCCGGGCGTGCAGCTCGCGTTCCAGGGCGCGCGCCAGGGTCGATTTGCCCGAACTGCTGAGGCCGGTCAGCCACACGACCGCGCCACGGTGGCCGTCGCGCCGGGCACGGTCGGTGGCGTTGATTTCGCCTTCGCTCCAGGTGATGTGCTCGCTGACTGCGGGCCCGTGGATGACTCCCGATGGCGGCAGCGGTTGGTCGGCGTTCATCGGTGGACAAATTACCGTTTGGCGGCGGATCGTCAAAGATTTGCCGACCCGCCATCCGCCCGCTGGCGGCCGGGCCGCACCCGCGCTAGTTTCTCCGCCATGAGCATGACGAAAAACCCCGCCGCCAGCCAGTACCGCTGGTACCACGAACTCAAGCAGATTTTCGTGCGCGGCATCGAGCGCCACCGCTCCGGCGAACTCAACCCGGAAAGGCACTTCAGCGAGGCCGAACGGGCCTTCCTGGCGTCGATTGGCCTGACCGCGCACGAGTTCTTCGATTTCGTGGACGACCATGTCCGCTACGACGGCGACCCGGATTGGGAAACGACCCTGCTCGTCAATGCCGTCCGGCGGGATTACTTCCTGACCGTGCAGCGAGGCCAATGGTCCACGAGTCTGGTTTCCGCGGCCGATCTGCCGGCCAAGGACGCGAAGATCGACGGGATTCCGTGGCTGGCGCGCATCATCAAAAAGGCCGAGGCGAAGCTGCGCGGCGAGATGCCGCCGGAGCTGATGTACGGCTGCGGGGGCGACCGGAATTTCCTGCGCGAGCACGGGCTCAACGCCGCCGATTTCCTGCGCAACGTCTGGTCCGCCAACGGCGACGAGGGCAAGGTGCTCGCGTACGTGCGCGGCAAAGGCTAACCGTCCGAGCGCGATGAACGCCTGCGACGCGGGGTCGGCGAAGGTTTCGCCCTCGGGGAACCGTCGTCCTCGCCTCTGGTGGCGCGTTCGCGAGCGGGCGGGGCGGACTCGTGCGCGGCGATTGTCTGGCGCGACGCGGCGTCATTGAGATCGGCAATGCCGGGAATCGGCCCGTAGCCGGCGAAATCCGGCGCGTGGTCGGGCACGGCGGCGGTCGCGGCGTCGGCGGCATCGCCTTCGCGCGCGGCGGGCATGCGGAAGTCAAACACGCTGACACCGTTGCGTCTTTGACCGTCGTACGGACGGCCGTCGCTGGAACCGAACATCAGCCGCTTGCCGTCCTTCTTGCGTTTGCCGAGGTAAATCATCGTGTGCGTAACGGGCGGATCGCGGTCGATGTTGTAGGTGCCCGTCCAGAACATGAGGTCGCCCGGTCGGAGTTCCTTCAGTTCCGCGTTGTCCTGTTTCTTGCTGATGACGGGGTACACGCGGGATTTTGCACGCACCCAGACGTATTGCTCGCTCGCGTCGCGGGGCACGTCGGTGAAACCGTGCGATTGGAGCAGATAATGGATCGTGCCCGAACAATCCATCCCACCGTTGGCCGGCTCGTTGGAGCCGTATTTGTAGGTGAGGTTTTTCTGGGTGAGTTCGAGTGCCGCCGTCAGCAACTGTCGGACGGGCTCCGGCAGCGCGTCGAAGCCTTCGATTTCGGAGGGTTCGATGGAAGAGACCGCCGCAGCCGATGGCGGGGAGTCGTGGTCGTCGGTCTGCTTCGAGGGTGCGGCTTCCTTCGCGGAATCCGGTTTCGCAGTGGGCCTCGGTGACGCGGCGGGTTTGTCGGGTTCGGGCGTTGCCTCGGTCGTGGAACGATGCCGCCGTCGGCTGGAGGATTGCGCCGACGAAATGGACGGGGTTACCAGCAGCGCGGCGGCCAGCAACGTCGCCCCGATCATGGGTCGGCGGAGAAGGGAGAGGGTACTCACAGGGATCCCTGAGAATCGTTTGCCAGCCGGACGGCGGGGGTTGTCCGAAGCGAATTGCCAAACGGGTCGCAAATCGCGTATCTTCGGCACATGGGGGCTCTGCCGAAACGCTATTTTACGCCGGAAGAATATCTGACCCTCGAAGTGAAAGCCGAATACAAAAGCCAGTACGTGGGCGGAGAAATCTACGCGATGGCCGGCGTCGAGCCTTGGCACATCGAGATCGTCGATAACATCACCAAGGCGTTGGGCGCCGCCTTCGGCGAGCGACCTTGCAAGTCGTATTCCACCGACATGCGGGTGCGCTCGAAGGCGGGCGGGCTTTACACCTATCCCGATGTGTCCGCCCTCTGTGGGAAACCGAAATTCGATTTTTCCATGCGGCCTTCCACTCTGTTGAATCCGCAAGTCATTTTCGAGGTGCTCTCGCCTTCCACGGAGGCTCTTGACCGCGGCGACAAGTTTTCCCGTTACCGGAAACTGGAATCGCTCACCGACTATATTCTCGTGACCTCCGAGTTCATGCGCGTGGAGCATTTCATTCGCCAGGACGGCGGCGACTGGAACCTGACGGAATATAGCCAGCCAGATGACAAAGTGGTTCTTCGTCCTCTGGATTGCGAACTGTCGCTGGCCAGCATTTACCGACGCGTCGAGTTCCCCTCCGACTTGCTTGGAGAATGAACCTCCCGCCACCCGCGTTCAGACGCCCTTCGCCAGTTCCTTGAGCAGATTGCGGTTGAGCCGCGCGCCGGCGTGGAAGTTTTCCAACCGGAAATTCTCGTTGGGCGAATGCACCCGGCAGTCCGGCAGCGCCAGGCCGAGCAGGCTCGTATCCACGCCGAGCACGTCCTTGAACGTCTGCACGATGGGGATGCTGACGCCGTCGCGGATGAGCGTCGGCTCGGCGTGG
>CALMVM010000307.1:0-5618 GCA_937873255.1 uncultured Verrucomicrobiota bacterium
CGCTGGGCCACCTGTTGGCCTTGCACGTGTGATCTTGCCCCGGTTTTGCGGTTCTCCCGCACTTTGTGTGGATGTGACGAGACCCGCCTTTTCGAGCCACTTGGCGAGTTAGTCCTGGGGCTGGTTTGCTTTGATCTTTCCTCGAAAACGCGGACTGGACTCTCGTGGTTTTCGTCAAGGGTTAGTTTTTGGGTAGTGATTAGTTGAGTGTTGCAGCCTGTTGGAAGGCGAGGTTGTAGTGGGCGATGAAGAAGTGGACAGCATCCAGGTGGTTTTCGGCCGACTTGGAAAAGGAGTAAGTCCGGCGCACCAGGCGGCTGAGTCTCGCTCGTAGGGTGCCGAAGAAGCGTTCGACGTGGCAGGTCTCGCCCTCTTCTTTGCCGCAAGAGCAATGCGTCCTCTTTGGGAACGCCGCCGCGTAGGCATCCCAATGGTCGCTGCGCGTGGCACATTGTCGGTAGCCCTTGGGCAGGTCGGCTCGCAGGTCACACGCGCTTTGCAGGCTGCGGGCGCCCAAGGTCCAAGCCACGAGCTGGCGGGTTCTTCGGCGGAGCGCCACCCACAGCCACAAGGTGTTGGCTTTGCTGCCCACAAAGCTCCAAAGCTCGTCGAGTTCAAGCACGTCGCCGCGCTGGCTGGGCAAGAGCGTGTCTTTGAATGCCGGGGGTTGCTCGGCTTTTTTCCCCCAACCACTTCATGACGGTCTGGTAGCAGACGCCAAAAGTGCGGTGGATGCCTCGGATGCTCATGCGGTCCTGGTAGGCCGAGAGCACCTGCTTTTTGAGCGCCGGGCTGTGGCGCGGCCCCTTGGGGGCGAGCGTGAACGTGCGCTGGCAATCCTTGCACTTGGCCCGTTGCGCCCCGCGTACCGTGTGACCATTCTTGTAGAGCCGCTCGCCCTGACAGTGCGGGCAGCGATGAACCAGCGTCGTGGAAAGCATCCTCCATCATCGCACGATCCGCCCGTTTGCAACACTTAGCTAATCACTACCGACTAACTTATCCCCTGGCTCGAAAAAGCGAAGTCACGTCACTGACATTCGACAATGCTGGATACATTGTGTTTGCGGGACAGACGAAAGACGTGATTTTTACCGGGAATCTTTGCTTCATCTTCAGCGTAGCACTACTGCCTTTCGTGTTCTTCCTTCGGAGTTCGCGCCGGATCGTTCCTTGGGGGTTGGGGATTTGGTGTCTCCCCATCCTTTTGAGTTTCTTCCCCGTTTATTGAGATTTCACCGCGTCGCATAACTGGCCCGCGGCTCTTCTGGTGGCCGCACGTACACACGCACGGCACCACGAATCTACACCCATCGCTTCATACAAGCGCGCTCCAGCGAACTCGCGCTACGTTCCGGTTGCCAACCTTGGTTCCGTCAGGCCGCTTGAAACGCCTTCCTTGAAGCCGGCTAAAGTTCCCTTTATGCTGCCTGCATGAACTACCGCGAGATCATCACCATCGAGCCGGGCAAACGCGGTGGCCGACCCTGTATTCGAGGAATGCGCATCTCCGTTTACGACATCCTCGGATGGCTTGCCGCCGACATGACCAACGAGCAAATCACCGACGAGTTTCCCGAACTCACTCTTGAGGATATCCGCGCCTCGCTCGCCTATGCCGCTGATCGCGATCATCATCTGGTGGGCTCGGCGGCGTGAAGCTTCTCTTCGATCAGAATTTCAGCCACCGGTTGCCGCGTCGTTTGGCGGACCTTTTTCCCGATTCGGCTCATGTGCGTCCGCTCGCGCTCGACCAATTCGCCCGGCGACCGAATCTGGGAGTTCGCCAAACTTCACGATTTTTGCATCGTCACTCAAGACAGCGATTTCGCCGAGCGCAGCCGTCTTTACGGCGCACCGCCCAAAGTTGTCTGGCTACGGTGTGGAAATTCCACTCCCCAGCAGGTCGAGATTATCCTGCGCAGCAACGCGACCCTGATTACGGAACTGATCCAGAATCCCGTTTTGCATTATTAGAGATCATCTGACGCTCAGCGGAATAGCCTGATTGCTTACCTTGGCGAATACCTGCTGCGTCGTACTTTGGTGTCGGTCGTCAAATCTCCTTCAAAAACTCCCCCACCAACCCGAGCGCCGTCTTGATCTTCGGCAGGCTCGTCGCGTACGCGCACCGCACGAACCCCTCGCCCCCCGCGCCGAATGCCGTCCCCGGCACGACGGCGACCTTCTTCTCCTTCAACAGCCGCAGCGAGAACTCCCGGCTCGTCAACCCGCTCGGCCGGATGTCCGGGAATACGTAAAACGCCCCGCGCGGCCGGTGGCAGGGCAACCCGAGGTCGTTGAGCGCGCCGACGATGAAATTGCGCCGCGCCTCGTATTCGCGCCGCATGTGCGCCACGTCGGGCTCGCCGCGCCGCAGCGCCTCGACGGCCGCTTCCTGGCTGGTGATCGACGCACACAGGATACCGTACTGGTGAATCTTCATCATCGCCTCGATCAACGGCGCGGGCGCGCATGCGTAGCCGATGCGGAAACCCGTCATGGCGAACGCCTTGGAAAAACCGTGCAGGAAAATCGTGCGCTCCTTCATGCCCGGCAGCGAGGCGATGGAAACGTGCTCGCCGCCGTCGTAGGTCAGTTCGCTGTAAATCTCGTCCGTGAGCACGATCAGATCGTGCCGCTGGCAGAGCGCGGCGACCTTCTCCAATTCCACCCGGGGCATCGTCGCGCCGGTGGGATTGGTGGGAAAGTTGAGCAGCAATACCTTCGAGCGCGGCGTGATGGCGGCAGCGAGTGTCTCCGCGCGCAACGCGAACCCGTCGGCCGCCTCCGTCTGCACGGCCACCGGCACGCCGTGGGCCAGCGCGATGCTCGGGCTGTATGACACGTAGCAGGGTTCGTGGTAGATCACCTCGTCGCCCGGGTCGAGCAGCGCACGCAACGCCAGGTCGAGCGCCTCGCTGACGCCCACCGACACGAGCACCTCCGTTTGCCCGTCGTATTGCACGCCGAAATGCTGGCCGACGTAGCCCGCGATGGCGTCGCGCAACTTCGGCAGGCCGAGGTTCGACGTATAGCCGGTCAGGCCGCGTTCCAGCGAATAAACCGCCGCCTCGCGGATGTGCCAGGGCGTGACGAAATCCGGTTCGCCGATGCCCAGGCTGATGACCCCGCTCATGCTCTGGACGACCTCGAAAAAGTCGCGGATGCCCGAGCGCGGGATGTCACGGACGTGGCGGGCGACGGGCGAGGAGGTCATAGTGGCGGTGGCGGTCCGGGTGCAATGGACAACGGTGCGCCGGGTTTCTCAAGCAGATAGCCTCTCGCAAAGGACGCGAAAGACGCAAAAGGGGGAAGAAAATCCTGCTGGTTTCCCCCGCTCCCTCTTCCTTTGTGTCCTTCGCGTCCTTTGCGAGAGGTTTTTGGCCCCGCGCTTGTTGGTACGCGTCCACCCGGCACAATATCTTGTGCCCCCGCTTCTATTTCTTGACACACCGCGCGGAGTTTCTGCTAGAGTACGAAACTGTCGAACTGTAGACAAATCCAACCCGGAAGGCTGCCCGGCCGTTTTCCCGTCCCCGTATGAAATTCCATCTCAGCAAAGAAAAGCTCCTCGAGGGCCTCCAGCAGGTCCAAAGCGTGGTCAGCACCCGCACGACGCTCCCCATTCTCTCCAACGTGCTGCTGCAAACCAACGGCAAGGGCATCAACATGACCACGACCGACCTCGACGTGGGCGTGCGCTGCAACGTGGAAGCCGAGATCGAGGAAGCCGGTGCCACGACCCTGCCCGCCCGGCGGCTCTTCACCATCATCCGCGAACTTCCCAGCAGCGACGTGCAGTTCGAGAGCGACGGCAAGCACGTCGCCAGTATCAACTCCGGCCAGAGCTTCTTCAAAATCCTCGGGCTGCCGGAGGAGGAATTCCCGCCGCTGCCGAAGTTCGAGGGCGCGAAGACCTACACGCTCAAGCAGGCCGAACTGCGCGACGCGCTCAAGAAGACCAGCTATGCCATCTCCACCGACGAAACGCGCTACGTGCTCAACGGCATCCTGTGTTCCTTCAAGGAGGGCAAGCTCGCGCTCGTGGCCACTGACGGCCGCCGCCTGGCGATGGTCGATATCGAACTCGAAATCGCCGCCGGCCAGGAGGCCAGCGTCATCATCCCGGCCAAGGCCGTCAACGAACTCCAGCGCCTGCTCAAAGACGAGGGCACCATCGAAATCCGCCTCGGCGAGAACCAGGTCGCCTTCGAACTCAACGGCACGCTGCTCGTCTCCAAGCTGATCGAGGGCAACTATCCCAACTACAAGCAGGTCATCCCCAACGAGGCCAAGGAACGCATCGAACTGGAGCGCGAAACGTTCCTGAACGCCGTGCGCCGCGTCTCGCTGCTCACCAGCGAAAAGAGCAATTCCATCAAGCTGATCTTCACCAAGAACAACATCGACATCGCCGCCAACAGCCCGGAGATCGGCGAGGCGAAGGAGTCGCTGCCGGTCAAGTACGGTGGCAAGGATTTCACCATCGCGTTCAACCCGGAGTTTCTGATGGCCCCGTTGCGCGCGTTGACCGACGACACGGTGTACCTCGACCTCATCGACGAGATGAGCCCGGGCGTGGTCAAGATCAAGACGCCGTTCCTGTACGTGCTGATGCCGATGCGGATCAGCTATTGAGCGTCACGAGCGATCCTGTGGATAGAAGCATAAGTTTGCCGCTTATGCTTCCAGGCTCGAATGGCAAACCTTTGCTTCCAAGCATTCAAACGGATGCCGTGGTAGCTGGTGAGCCACTCCGATCCCTGCGTGTACAGAATGCACACTTATTGCGCGAAGGCAAACGGGGTCTTCAACGCTTTGTGTGCAAACTGGACCGCACTTGTTCGACAAGTTCCGAGAAATTGGGTGGTGATCAACTGCGTGTTGCCAGCGGCCTGGATCGTGTGAGTTTGCGGGATGCTTTCAACAACGCTGGTTCATACCTGCCGACTCTGCGGCAGCGAGCGCATCCGCAAGAACGGGCACACGGGAGGCGGGGCACAAAGGGCCAAGTGCCTGGACTGTCAACACACTTTGGTTTTGGCCCCCAAGGGGCCGCGCTACGACCAGACTTTCAAGGACCAGGTGCTCGCCGCCTACCAGGACCGCATGAGTCTGCGGGGCATCCGGCGAACCTTCGGCGTGTGCTACCAGACCGTGATGGCCTGGCTGGGGGAAAAAAGCGGAGAATCTTCCCGCCTTCGTGGACACGCTTTTGCCCGGCCAAAACGGGACGTGCTCGAACTCGATGAACTCTGGAGTTTTGTGGGCAGCAAGGCGCAGACTCTCTGGTTATGGGTGGCGTTGTGCCGACGCACACGTCAGATCGTGGGCTGGACGCTGGGCGACAGAAGCCTGCAAAGCGCCAGCGATTTGCGGGCCTCGCTGCCCAGGGGCTACCGGGGACGCGCCACCCGCAGCGACTTCTGGGAGGCTTACGCCGCCGCGTTCCCGGAAAAAACACATCGCTGTTGTGGCAAGCACGAAGGTGAGACCAACCACGTCGAACGCTGGTTCGGCACGCTGCGGGCGCGGGTCAGTCGCTTGATCCGCAAAACCTACTCCTTTTCCAAGCACGCCGAAAACCACCTCGATGCCATCCACCTCTTCATCAC
>CALMVM010000307.1:5628-6039 GCA_937873255.1 uncultured Verrucomicrobiota bacterium
GGTTGATCACCACCGCCGCGAGCATGGGGGTGGCTGCGCTGCCCCATGCCACGCAGACGCAGATCGACGCCGACTTGTCCGACGAACACTACTTCAAAGATTCAAAAGCGGCTTTCCTCAACGGCATCTTGGGCGAACAGCATCTTGGCACCTGTTCTTCGCTGCCGGTGCTCTATGTGGCGGTCGGGCGGCGGCTGGGCTTTCCGCTGAAGCTGGTTTTGGCGAAAGGCCATGTATTCATCCGCTGGGATGAAGGCGAAGGGAAGGAACGCTTCAACATGGAAGGCACCGGCGGAGTGGACTCGCTGCCCGATGAACACTACCGCTCGTGGCCGCTGCCCATCAGTCAGGAGGAGGTTGCCTCGGGCGAGTACCTCAAATCGCTCACTCCTGCGGAGGAGTTGGCTTCTT
>CALMVM010000308.1 GCA_937873255.1 uncultured Verrucomicrobiota bacterium
ACATTGACCGCCGGCGGCCACGCCCCTGCCGGGCACGCCGGCGGTCAATGTCTCGGCCCCGGCGTTCACCGCCGATTATTACGGATTGCCGTCGTCCGGGGCCTGGGTCGGTCGCAAGGTCACCATCGCGATTGCCTACGTCCGGCAGCGTTCGGCGGACGGGGAGGCGCAGGTCAAGTTCACGGCTCACACGTACAACAGCCGGCCCGGCGCGGCCAGCGAACACATGAAAGGCGGTCTGGTCACGCTCGTGGCCACCGAGAGCGCCGCGCGCAAGCTGGCCGTCCAGTGCGGCACGCAGTTCCGCTACACGGCCGCCGGCATGACGATCCCCATGATCCACGGCGTCGTGCAACCCCTCGAAGGCGGCAAGGAATACGGCGTCTTCGTCGATTATTGAAACGCCGCCGCGTCGTCCGTTGGCGGAACGGGCGATTCGGGAGTAGGTTCCTCTTTGTGATATGAGGACGATCCGCCCCCGTTTGGCTGCCATGATGGTCGAGCGGCCACCCACCGCGCGCGAGGAACTCGCCAACAGCCTGAGCCACGGCCTGGGGCTGCTGCTCGTCCTGTTCGCGGCGCTGCCGGCGCTCGTCGTGACGGCCCTGCACCGGCACGATCCCTGGCAACTCGCCGGCGGCCTGGTGTTCGGCCTGTCGCTGGCGGCGCTCTACGCCGCGTCCACGTTGTACCACCTGCTGCCGGACGGCCGGGCGAAGCTGCTTTGCCGGCAGCTCGACCACGCGGCGATCTATCTCCTGATTGCGGGCAGTTACACGCCGTTCGCGCTGGGGGCGTTGCGCGGCCTGCTCGGGGCGGTTGTGTTGGTCGCCGTGTGGACGCTCGCCGGGCTGGGCATCGCCCTCAAGCTGAAGGACGGTTTCCGGCACCCGCTGCTTTCCACGGGGTTGTATCTGTTGATGGGCTGGATGGTGGTCTTGATCATCCATCCCCTGGTCGCGCGGGTCGGCTGGGTCGGGTTCGGCTGGCTGGCGGCGGGCGGGATGTTCTACACGTTGGGCGTGGTTTTCTACCTCTGGGAACAGTTGAACTATTCACACGCGTGGTGGCATGGGTTCGTGCTGGCGGGCAGCGCGTGTCATTGCGTGGCGGTGGTCGGTTACGCGGCGGGTACGGTGTCATAGCCGGTTTGGCGTGGCGGCACCGCGAGCGGCAGGGGTCTTTAAACCCTCCGCTCTCCAGACTTTTGCGTTCCCTGCCCCGGTCTTTCCCCCAGCCCGTCCGGCGACAACTCCCCAAGTCTTGCGCGCAGGCATCGCGCTAGCTGCCGGAGTCCGTCACCGACCATGCCGCCTCCTCCATCTTCTCCATCCGGCCTCCTCGCCGGCAAACGCATCCTCACGATCGACGACCAGCCGGATTCCACCCGGATGATCCGTCTCGCGCTGTCCGCCGCGCTCGGAGCCGAGGTGCGCGAGGTCAACGACCCCGCCCGCGCGCTCGCCGTGGCGATGGAGTTCCGCCCGCACGCCGTCCTGCTCGACATCGAGATGCCCGGCATGAACGGCGGGGTCCTGTGGCGGCAGTTCCGCACGCACCCCGACTTCCGCAAGCTGCCCGTCGTCTTTTTGTCCAGCCGCATCACCGAGGACGAAAACTCCCCCGACATCGCCGACGCCACCACCCAGATGCTCGCCAAACCCGTCACCCTCGCCCGCCTCACCGAACGCCTGGTCGGCCTTCTGTCGAAGCCGGCGGGAAAAAGGATGAGGGACGAAGGATGAGGGCGGAAACGAGCACGCGGAAGCCGGGCGGCAGGAAGCGGAAGGTGGGCAGCAGGAAGGGGAACGGCAGCCGGCTCGCCGCCGTTTCTGCGTTTTCCTCCTTCACTCCGCGTTCTGCTCCGTCGCGTCTGCGCGCGCTCGTCCGCCACCAGGAAGCCATCGCCGAACTCAGCCGCCGCGTGCTCCTGGGCATGGACGCCGGTCGGCTCCTGGGCGAGTGCGCCGTCCTCGTCGCGCGCACGCTCGAAATCGACGCCTGCGCCGTGCTCGAATTTTCCCCCAAGGACGGCCGGTTCCTCGTGCGCGCCTCCTGCGGCCTGCCGGACGGGGCGGAACACCTCACGATCTCGGATTCGACCTACTCACTCGCGGGTCGGGCACTCCGCGCGAGCGGGCCGCTCGTCGTCGGCCCCTTGCCCGCCGCCGGGTCGGCCGTCGAGGAGGAGGAAGTCTTCGGCCTGCGCGTGCGCGACGGTCTGCTGGTGACGGTCGGCGGACACGACGAACGCATGCCCTTCGGCGTGCTCGCCGCCTACGGCACGCGGGAACGCGGGGGGTTCACGCGCGACGACGCGATCTTCGTCCAGTTCATCGCCAACACCGCCGCCGCCGCCGTCGAGCGCGCCCGGCAGGAGATCGCCCTGCGCCTGGGCGAGGCGCGTTACCAACGCATCGCCGCGCACACCCCGGGCATGGTCTACCAGTTCCGGCTGCGGCCGGATGGGACGTTCTCGTTTCCGTTCGTCACGGAGGGCTGCCGGGAATTGTTCGGAGTCGAGCCGCAGGAGGTCTACGAAAATCCGCTGGTCGTCATCGGCATCCTGCACGAGGCGGACCGCGACACGTTATTTCCCGCCATCCTGGCGTCCGCCAAGGCGCTCGCGCCGTTCCACTGGACGGGCCGGTACGTCACGCGCGCGGGCGAGACGCGCTGGATGCGCGCCGATTCGCGGCCTGAGCCGCAGGCCGACGGCGACGTGATCTGGGACGGGATCATGTTCGACATCCACGAACTCAAGCAGGCACAGGAAGCCGCGCAGGCCGCCAGGGAAGAGGCCGAAAAGGCCAACCGAGCCAAGAGCGAGTTCCTTTCCCGCATCAGCCACGAGTTGCGCACGCCCCTCAACGCCATCCTCGGGTTCAGCCAGTTCCTGCGCCGGCAGCAACCGGTGGGTGGGAGCGAGCACGAATGCCTGGACCACATCGCCAAGGCGGGCACGCACCTGTTAGGGCTCATCAACGAGGTGCTCGACATCAGCCGCATCGAGGCTGGCCACGTCGAACTCGCCCCGGTTCCGACTGCCGTGGGCGCGATGGTGGAGGATGCGTTCGCGCTCGTGCGCGCGCAGGCCGAGGAACGCGGCATCTCCCTGCGGCTCGAACGCCCCGCGCACGCCCGCCGGCTGCGCGCGCTGGCCGATCCGCAGCGTCTCAAGCAAATCCTGCTCAACCTGCTTTCCAACGCCGTGAAATACAACTGCCACGGCGGCGGTGTGCGCGTGGCCTGCACGCGCGTGGACGACCCGTCCGGCAAGGAACCCGTCGTGGAAATCTCCGTCGCCGACGACGGCCCCGGCATCCCGCCCGACAAGCTCGGGCGGCTGTTCGTGGCGTTCGACCGTCTCGGCGCGGAGGCTTCGAGCGTGCCGGGCACGGGGCTGGGGCTGGTGCTTTCGCGGTGTCTGGTCGAGGCGTTGGGCGGCGCGATGGTGGTCGAGAGCGAGCCGGGGTGCGGGACGACGTTCCGCGTGCGCCTGCCCGCCGCGATTGCCGCTCCGGCC
>CALMVM010000309.1 GCA_937873255.1 uncultured Verrucomicrobiota bacterium
ACCCGAAACCGAGCGCGACGGCCACCCGTATCGCGTCCTCGCTGGCGAGTTTCTTTTATCTGACCGACAACATCCTCGACTCCGGCGGGCGGCAGGAAACTTTCGCGGACGGCACGCCGATCAAGGATCGCGACGGCAAGCCGCGCATGATCCCGGGGCTGAGCCTGACGAACGTCCTCACCACCACGTTGGGCCTCAAGATTCTCGCCGTGCTCGCGGCGGCTCTGGTGGGGGTGGCGCTCGGGTTGACGATCTCCGCGCTCGTGCGCAGCACCACGCAGGCGGTCATGTGGGTGCCGTTGATCCTGATTCCGCAAATCCTCTTCGGCGGGTTCGTGATCACCGTGCCGGAGATGTCGATGGCTGTTTATCGGTTCAGCCACCTCGTGCCGAGTTTTTCGGCGCAACGCGTGATGGATGTTTCCAACATCTACGGACAGGCGACCCCGTTCCTGACCAACCGCACGAAGATCCCGCTTTTCCTGACCTCCGACGGCAGCAAGGAGAAACTTGAATGGGAGGAAAACGGTCGCCAGCGTTCACAGGAATACGACCGCATCTCGTTGTTCAACACTTCCTGGCAAAACCTGATCGTTTACCCGGACCGCGTCGGCCAGCACAAGCAGGAGAGCACGCGCGTCGAAAACGGCGACAACGATTTTCGCATCGAGTACCGCGACACGACCAGCAACCGCTACGACGTACGCTATGGCAAGGGCACGGTGTTCCGATTCCTCTTGCCTGCGCAACTCTCGCTGCTGACGCTCGGCGCGTGGGCGGTTGGCTGCTACCTGGTGATCCTGCTGGGCCTCCGTGCAAAGCAGACCGGCAAATGAACCGCCGCCCCGGCCCTCGATGAGAATTCCCCCGCTTCGTCTCGTCTCGGCAATCCTGGGCGCGGTGGGCGGATTGGGCACGATTGGCGCGATGTGGCTGCCGCTCGCAAAACTGGCGGGACTCGGCCCGGTTGGACCCTTCGATTACAGCCACGGACGAGTCTACGGCTGCATCGGGGCGGCTTCGCTGGTGGTGATCGCGAGCCTGCTCGGTGCGTATCGGACCGTTTTGTTGTTCACCGGAGTGTTGTGCGGACTGCTCGCCGCGACGGGCATCGACCTCCACCAAGCGCTGCACGAGCTGATGAGCGCGAGCGAGGGCGAAACGTCGCAGATGGCCCGGCAAATGGTCGCCAACAGCTCGCTGCAAGCCGGCGCATATCTACTGCCGGTGTGTTGTCTCGCCTGCATCGCGGCGGCCATCCTCGGCGGCAGACGCGCCGGCGCGGCGCGATCTACCAATGAATCTTGACGTCCTTGTCCGCCTGCATCGCCGGCATCGGCGTGGTGCTGCCTGCGGGCGTACTGCTGACACTGGTCGGGGTCGGTGAACGATCCGGTCGATTATTGGTCGTCTTGCCGCGCCCGTCGCCCCAATCGATCACGCGGGTTTCGTTCGCGGTCTGGCCCGGGACGACCGACGAATTGTTCTGGCTCGTCGGCCGGCTGGTCGGCGCCGGGGTTGGGTTGTTTTGGGCGACCCTGGGAGAGTTGGCCGGCGTCGGGGTGCTCGCCGGCGTGTTCGTCGGAATGTTCGCCGGCGTGCTTGCCGCCGTGTTGTTCGCGTCGAGCGAACGGCTGTCGGCCAGCGCGCCGGCCACGTCCGAAGAGTTCGGGAAACTCCACTTGCCCTTGGCATCCGCGCTGACCGGGAATTCCAACCGGTACGACCGGCCGTTGTCGGAGCGGAACGTGACGACGACTTTTGAATGATACGGATACTCGTCCGAAGGCAGCACCACCGGGAACTCGGCGCAGTTTTCGACCGTGTAGTTTTTCAATTCGGAAGCGAGGCGCTTTTGCATCGCCTTGCTCGCCGTCGAGTAACTTTCCTCGACCTGTTCCCTCGCCAGAAATGCCGGCGAAGGACTCGGACTCGGCGCGGGGGGCTCCTCCGCCGCTGGTTTGCTGGCGTTGGCACTCGCCGCCCGGGCGGACTTCAACTCGGACTTCGTTTTCTCCAAGGCGGACTGCGCGTCCAGGAGTTGCCGGTCTTTTTCCTGCATCTCCGCTTGGAGGCGGTTGACACGCTCTTGCAATCCGGGGTCTTCCGAACAGCCAGCAAGCACGAGCGCCACCGTCACGGCCGCGCCCGAAAATCGAATCCTCCGAAACCCATCGCAGAAAAAACGCATAGGCACCAAGAGGCAAAAACTAGGTGTGAACGGGCGGGATTGCAATCCCTGTCCCCGCCTCGCGGCCTCCGCGTCGGTCAGCGCGAATAGGTCGAGGGCCGTTCGACCGGCTCGAAATCGTTCGAGTTGTTCGAGGGCACGTTCACCTGATCCCTCGAATGATAATGATGCACGACGCGCGTGTCGTGCACGACGTGTTCATGCTTGTCCTCGCTGCAAGCGGCGAGGGAAAACGAGGCAGCCAAGGCGAACAGCAGGGTCAGTTTTTTCATGGGTGCGGATGGGATGGAGAGGAGGGAAACGGGGTGAGCGGAGAGACTTGGCGGCAACCCTTAGCCCGGGTTGTTCTCGGTGTTTTCGGTGTGGCGTTCCTCGCCGCGTCGGCCGACGAGCACCGAATAGGCCCCCAGGCCATTGGCGCGGGCAATGTTGACGTAGACCTGCACCGTGCCGTTGTAACTGGAGCGGAATTGCACGCCGGAATTCTTGCCGCCGCGCCGGTCGTCGAGGATCAGGTTGCCGACCTCGTCGTAGACGTAGATGCCCGAACGCTCCACCATCTGGTCCATGCCGCACAGGAAGATGTAATCGACCCCCTTGCTGACCGGCACCAGGAACCGCACGGTGAACCCCGAGCCGCCGACGCCGCTGTTATTAGTCGGGGCCATGGCGAAGCCGCGCGCGACGAATTTCACGGCGAGCCGGTAGGCGTCGTCCTCCGCCTTGGCCGGATCGGCCTTCGCGGCGGGCAGCAGGCAGCCCAACAATGCGGCGGCGACCAGGGGCAGGGTAATTTTAAACGCTTGCTTATTCATCACGTGGGAGGCGGGAGGTTTGGCTTATTTTTTGGAGGACGCCAGCGCGACGGTGACGACCTCGGAGGCAAGCGACTTCACGCGGTCCACCTTGTCGGCGGGGATCGAGCCGTCGAGCTTGATGTCGACGATCCCCTTGATCTCGGTGAGCGCGGACACCATTTTTTCCACGATGGGAGATTTCTGGGTGTCGGCGGGCAGCGTCTGCAACTTGGCCAACAGCGCGCCGACGAGCATCGGCTCGCGCAGGTAGTTGGAAGTCTCCGGCGAATAATTGTCCTTGATGACCGAGGTCACGTAGCGCGCTCCCTGGAGCCAGCCGCCGACGATCACGAGCGTGCCCTGCGTCTTGTTTTCCGCCTTGTCGAGCGTCTTCATGATGTCCTGCTGGAGGAAGCCCAGTTCCATGAACACCTTCAGCCATTCGCCCGCGTTGGCGGCGGAACGGATTTTCTTGGCGCGGGCCAACTCGGTGTCGCCGACGCCGAGCTTCTTGGCCATCGCCTCGATGTCGGAGGCGCATTTGTTGAGCAACTCGGCGTCGTGCGCCTTGATGGCCATGACGCCGTCGGAGATGCGGAAGCCGAGCAGCGTGGGCAGCGCGACCTTCGTTTCCGTGATCTCGTCCACGTCCACGTCGACTTTCGTCTTGGAGAAATACTGCCGCCAGTTGACGTGCGCCTTGGAAAGCACCTGGTCGAGCGCAACGAACTTGTCGTAAGGCGACGGCATGCCCAGGCCGCCATCCTCGGCGGTCTTGGGATCGAAGGGCGGAGGCTCGTTGCTCGCCGATTTCTTGGTGACGGGCTTGTCGTCCTGCGCGAGGGCCGGCTGCGACGGTGCGAGGAGCGTCGGCAAGGAGGCGGCCAGCGCCGCGAGGGTCAGGAGGCGGAATTTTCCGGGGCGGGCATGCATGGGGATAGGAGGAGATGGGGTCATCGATGCGGGCACCCGTATGACCGGAGGGAGCGGCGCGCAGGTAGTGATGTCAGAATCGCGGAGAATTGACAATCCTCCAACGTCGCGGCGGGCGCGACGGGATTAGAAGTTATAGGACGCCGTGACGCCAAACCAGAAAAGCGTCTTCTCGCCGTAAATGCCGAAGCCGGTCTTGTCGTGGTAGGCGTGACTGTTGATCGGGGTGGTATCGCCGCTGGTCAGGTCCGTGCCGTAGTTCGCGTAGGGCGTCACGGTGAAATGCTTGGCGATGGTGACGGGAATCTTGATACCCGTTTCCAAATAGCTCCAGCCGCCGACGTTGTTGCCGGAATTGATCGCGGTCGGATGATCCCAATTCAGGTAGTTGATGTTGTAGACTGACGAGACGTACGGCGCGAACGACACGGAGACTTCCGGACTCTTGTAAACCGGGAACAGGCCGTCGATCCGAAACTCCGTCAGGCTGCCGTTGAGGCTGCCGACGCGGGTGTCGTGGAACTCCGACACATAATCGTAATAGGTGAAGCTCGGCGTGATGTAGGGAATCTGCTTGTAGGCCAGGCGGAAAAGCACCTCGCCCTGGTAGTTGCTCCCCTTGAATCCGCTATCCAGGAAGACGTACGAATTGTAGCCGACGGTCACGTCGAGGATGTTGGCGACCACGTGGGCCGTGTAATCCAGGTTGAAGTCGAGTTCCTGATAGAACTCCTTGTTGTTCTGGCCGAAGAAAACGGAGGTCAGGTAGGGGTGCAGCCGGTCGAATGACTGGACGTAGGTGACCCCGAAATGGGCACCCTTGTACGCGGCGTCGGCGCCCACGTAGTAAATGGCCGAGGTGTGGGTGTCGCGCGAATTCCGCTGGTCGGTATTGAACGAGATGATGTCCAACCCGTGGAAGATGTAACGCGACTCGATGCCGGTGGAGATCGAGAAGATCGGTTTGTCAGGCGGAGGGGTGAGCCTCACCACCTTGTCCTTGCTCTCCCGGACGTTCTTGCCGTTCGCGGTGGTCCTGCCACGGCGGCGGGTGGTCGTCGTCTCCTCGGTGGTAGTGCCGCGTCGACGGGTGCGTCCGCCTTCCTCGGTCTGGGCATGCCGCCGGGTGCCGCCGCCGGAGGAACGCGCGGCGGGGGTTTCCTCGGCGGGTGCGTTGGTCGAGGAGGCGGTCGTGGTCTCCGGCGCGCTCGCCGTGGTGCTGGCGGCGGTGTGGATGAGGGTCGCCCCGCCGCCCGCGCCGCCCGACTCACGGGGCGAAGTGACGACCTGACTGCTGGTCAGCGTGCCGCTGAGCGCGGACGCCTCGCGCATTACGGACAAGCCGGCGGACAAGGCCGTCCCGGCCAGCAGCAGCGCGGGGATTCTAAACTTCGACCGAAGAATTTTGGAGCGAGGGCTTTCGATGAGGCCCGAAGAAAGGTTGAGCATGGGAAAAGGAATTTTCTGCGCCCGGTGCGGTGCGACTCACCCGGGTAGCAATTGACTGAACGGATGCTGTTTGGCGGATTTTCCAAAAGCCGTCAAACAAAAAACTTCAAAATTTCCGTGTGGTACGCGACGCCTGAACTCCTCCGCAAGTCCCGGTTACTCAGCGGGTCCCATCACCGTTTCGGTGGGACGATTGCCCTGCGGCGTGGGCGTGGTCCGGGCCTTGCGGAATTTCTCCTCCAGCCTGGAACGCATCACCGGATCGCTCGGCATCATCTCGCGTCCGCCGGTCATCACCAATGCGCCCGAGGCATTCCGGCGAAGTTCGAACACCTCATCGTAGTTGTGCACGTCGGGGTTGGGATGCGCGGCATACCGGATGTGCGCGTGGAGGACGCCCTCCCCGTCCAGACTGAGGTCGGCCAGCGGCACGTTGTCCACCGATTTGTCGGAGAGCTTCCCGCCGATGTAGTATTTCTCGTCGCAGCTTCCCTCGCTCAAGCCCGGCTTGATCGTGATCGTCCGCGCGACGCGCGTGCCCTCCACGTTGAACTCGCCGCTGAACCGCCCCGCGAACGAGGCGGGCACCGGCAGATCGATCCGGCCCTGGGTGGTGACCTTGACCGTCCCTTTGATGGGCAGGATGTGCGTATCCTGCTGCCGGTCGGGGCCGTACAGCGTGTAGTCGTATTGGCCGGTGGGCAGTTCGAGCCGGGCCGGCAGGGTGATGCTCTTGAGCGGGTAGGTTTGCTCCTGCGGCAGTTTCACGCTTTCGCCTGGCAGCGGACCGGTGAAGGAAAACACGATGAACGCATAATCCGTCTCCCTCGACTTGAAGGCCAGGTGGACGAAGGCGGACTCACGCGTCATGAGGGCGGGCAGTTCCGCGTTGCCGCCGGGCGCGGTGGAGATGCGCACCGGCTTGTAGCC
>CALMVM010000310.1 GCA_937873255.1 uncultured Verrucomicrobiota bacterium
GGGCAGTCCCTGCTGCGTGGAGGAGACCGTCACCGGCCGGTTCAACGCCAGGTTGGTGCCGCCGTAGGTCTGCGCCAGCGTGGAGCGAACCGGCGCGAGCGCCAGCACGACCAACGCGAAAAAGAGGACGCGCCAGACGCCGGGAGATGCGCGCTTGCGACGATGGAGGCAATGGATCGGCGCGCCTTCGACGGCGGGCCAAGGCGATGGATGGTCGGTGTTTTTCATGTTTGGTCGGGTAGAGGGGGGCTGCGGAAAGATGGCTGTGAAGTGGGCTGAAACGGTTTTCGTGCCTCGGAGTTGGCCGCCCAGCCTGCTCCACTCGGAACAGGATGGACGGCCCTCCATGACACGGAGATGGGTCGGGTGGCGGTGGTTAGTAGATTTGAATTTCCCAGAGCGAGTAGCCGTACCCCGTCCCCCGCTGCACTCCCTGCATCTGGATGTATTGGTAAGTACCCGCGACGTTGAACGTGTCCGTGCCGCCCTGGCCGTTGGTCTGGCCGGCCAGCGGGGTCCAGACATTGCCGTCGTTGGAACCCCTGATGTTGTACTGCTTGCCGTAAGCGTTCTCCCACTTGAGCACCACTTGAGACACGGCCGTGGGTGTACCCAGGTTGACCGTGAGGGTTTCGTCGTCCGTCGCGCCGCTGCTCCAGCGGGTGGTCGCATCGCCGTCCACCGCGTAGTTCGGCGTCAACCCGCCGTTCTGCGAAGAAGATGCCGTGGCAGTCTTGTTCAGCGCCTTGTTGACCCGCTGCGGGGCGTTGTACGAGAACACCTGGAACTCCCAGATGGAATACCCGTAACCGGTGCCGCGCTGGATTCCTTGCATCCTCACATAACGGTAGGAACCGCTGACGTTGAACGTGTCCGTGCCACCCTGGCCGTTGGTCTGGAAGGCTAGCGGGGTCCAGGCGTTGCCGTCGTTGGAGCCCACGATTTTATACTGCTTGCCGTAGGCGTTCTCCCAGAGGATCGACACCCTGCTCAGCGCGATGGACTGGCCGAGGTCCACGGTCAGCGACTCGCCGTCGGCGGGGGCGCTCGACCAGCGCGTGCCTGTGGCGTTGCCATCCACCGCGTAGCCGGCCATGCAGCCGCTATTTTCAACGGAGGAGGCCGTCGCGGCCTGATTAAGCGCCACGTTGGTCAGGTTCGAGGGCGGGTCCGTGACCGTCACCGACGCCGTGCCCGAGAGCGACCCCAGCGCCGCCGTGACCGTGAACGGCCCGCCGGCCGTCGTTCCGCTGAACAGGCCCGCGCTGCTGATCGAGTCGCCGCTGACGCTCCACGTTGCCGTCGTCGGGCCGCCGTCCGCGTTGGCATTGAACGCATACGCCTGGAACTGCGCCTGCTGGCCGGTGGTCAGGCCGACGCTGGCGGGGCTGACCTGAACGACCGTCGGCGTGATGCTGGCGGCGTTGGGGTAGCCGTAGACGGAAATCTCATAGATCGAGAACCCGTACCCGCTTGCCCGCGTGAACACCCCGAGTTTGAGGTCGCGGCCCGTGGCGTTGGCGAGCGGGACGGTGTTGACCGGGTTGCGCAACCCGGTCGGGTTCGTCTGCGTGGACGTGACAGGCGTCCAGGGTTGCGCCGCCGTCAGGTCGGTGGCCACTTCCACGTCGTAGGTGGCCGCGTAGGCGGTCTCCCAGTTGATGGTGATGCTGCTGAGATCGTACACCTTGCCCAGGTCGATGTAGATGGACTGGTTGTCCGTCTGCGTGCTCTCCCAGCGGGTGCTGGTCGTGTTGCCGTCCGTCACGTTGTTGGCCACGTTGCCGTTGGGCTGCGACGAGGGATAAGCCTGGCAGTGCAGTGCGACGTTGGCCGGCGGCGCGTGGACCGCCACCAGCGTGCTGCCGCTGACGCTGCCGCTCGAATACGAGATGTAACCCGTCCAGACCGCCGACGCGATGAAGAATCCGGCGCTGTTGATCGCGCCGACGCTAGCGTTCGAGAAGGTCCAGTTCACCGACCCGAGCGTGTATGGGCTGCCGTACTGGTCGACGCCCGCCGCGCCGTATTGCTGCGTCGTGCCGTTGACGACCCGCGTGAAGCCGGGGGTGAGATTGATGGCGCTGAGCACCGGCGCGGGACCGACGCGGAAGCTGTAACTCTGCGAGAACCCGCCGACGCTAGCCGTCACCGTCACCGGGTTGGCGTTCGTCGTCGCCGTGAACAGACCACCGGCGCTGATCGTGCCGCCCGCGCTGGCGGTCCACTGGACGTTGCTCAGCGGGTAGGTCGCGCCGTACTGGTCGTAGCCAACCGCGTTGAATTGCAGCGTCTGCCCGGGCGGGACCACCGTCGCGGCGGTGGCGGGAGTCAGCACGAGTCGGGCGAGCGTCTCGTCGAGGTGCGAGTCGATGGTTGTCTGCGCGGGCACCGGGAACGTGCCGACCGCCGCACCGTTCTGGTAGATCGTGACGTTTTGCTGGGTCGTGCTCGGGTTGTAGACGACGTAGCTGTGTTTGCCCGTCTTTGGGTTGTAGTAGACGGCGCTGGTCGGGATGCTCGTGTAGGCGCTGTCGTCCTGCTGGCCGACCTGGCGCAACGCGTGGATCAGGTAATAGTCCGTCGCGCCCGTGCCACCCTGGGTGATCGACTCACTGGCCGCGTAGTAGCGGTCGAACTCGGCGGCGGCGGTGTCGGGGTCGAACAACGCCTGGTAGGCGATCAGGTAAGGCGACAGACCGTTGTCCACCACGTCCGGCTCCGTGCGCCCGTAGGTGCCCTGATAATACCAGTCGGTCGGGTTCTGGTCCGGCGCGGCGTGCCCGGCCGGAACGTCGTTGTTGGGGCTGTAGACCTTCGAGTTGTATTTCACCCACACCCTGCCGTGATGGGTGTTCGTGTCGAGGTAATCCGTGGAGGCATCCCACGTCACGAAGGAGTTGGCCCAGGACTCGCGCTCGCTCCACATGGTGTTCCAGGTGTTCTGGAGCTGCTGGGTGGTCTGATAGCGGGTCAGGTAACCCAGCGTATGGCTGGCCGGCACGTACTGGATGCCGTAGACCCAGGCCGGGTCGGCGGTGAAGAAAGTCGTGTAACTCGTGTGCCCACCCCAGACCTGGCCGGCGATCCCCTTGGTGTACGTGCTCGGCCGGTTGGTGCCCGCGATGTCCTGCCAGTATTCGTTGGTGGAGGCAGTCTCCATCGCGTAGCCCATGGCACCTGCGGCCGTCATCTGCTGGTCGCCCAGCACGCCGCCCAACAGGAACATGCCCGTCCAGCTCTGCACGGCCTCCGAACTGCTCTCCTGATTCTCGCCCGTGCTGCCGCTCAGGCCGCCCGCGTTGCAGTGGCCCTCCCACACGTCGAACATGCGCAGGAACGGCTCGCTGGTGTCGGTGCGGTCGTAGTTGTTGTAGCTCTTGACGATGGCGCGGGCCATCGGCGCGTAATTATTCAAAAACGCCTGGTCGTACATGCCCACCAGCGCCAGCGAGCGGATGAAGTACCCGTAGTGAAAGTGCAGGTCGTTGAAGGTCTGCGTGCCGTAGCTCGGATTGAAGCCGACCAGCGCGTGCCAGTCGTCGTAGCGCGCGAAGAAGCCGAACGCGCCGCCCGCGTTGTTCTCCTCGCCGGGCGTATAGGTGAACCAATCGGCGAGCGACGTTTCCACGATGGACTTGAGGCGGTTGAAATCGGCCGTGTCGCCCATCTGCGCGGCCTCGCTCATGAGTTGCGAGGCGACGCCCAGCGACTTGCCCGCGTTGTAGGTGTCGCCGCCGACCAGCGCGCCCGGGTTGAAGCCGCTCAGGTATGCCTGCATCCGCGCGGGCTGGAAGTCGTTCGCCGCGCCCGTGGAGGCCGGCGCGGGCAGCACGGGCGCGATGCCGTGGAAGGGGAAGTTGAGGGCGAAGCTGTTGCCGACGGCGCACTTCATGGTGCCGGTGGCCGTCAGGTACGTGTATGGGCGGAACGCAAGGCTGTTGCCCGTGGTGCGGTAGTGGTGCGGCAGCCAACCCTGGATCGTGTTGAGGTTGCTGCCCTTGAGCGCCTGCGTGGCGATGTTCCAGTACGTCGCCACGTACCCGTCGGCGGGGTTGTAGCTCCAGGAGAGCTTGGTGTCCGTGGGCCGCGCGTAGGCGTACTGCGCGAACTCGGCCAGGCTGGAGGTGGCCGGCAGGTAGCCGACGACCAAGTAATTATTCGCGCCCGCGAGTTGCGGCTCCAGCGAGCCGTCGGCATTGACCGCCACGGTGGTGTTGTCGGGCAGGAACACGCCGAAGGCGCGGCCCTGGTAGTTAAAGGCGAACGCGCTCGCCGCGAACGAGGAGCCGGGCGCGGCGCTGATCGCGTTGCCGCCCGCGTCGACGAGTTGCACGCCGCCCAGGCCCATGAGCTTGGGCTTGAGGCCGTTCTTCCAGGTCGACCATGTGAAGGGGATGCCGCGCGCCATCGTGACATCCGTGGCGAGGCCACTGGAGTCGGCCAACTCGAAGTCCACGTTCCAATCGCCCCAGCCGGTCACCACCGACTTCTGCGCGAACAGGTCGGTGCCGTAACGGGTGGCGGGCGCGTTGGAATCACTCTGCACGATCTGGTCACAAGCGATGAAGCCGTAGGCGGCGCTGGAGTTGTCCACGATCTCGAGGGTGAGCGTCTGGCCCGCGTAGGCCGAGAGGTCCCACGTCGTCCAGCGAAGCGTCGTATCCTGCTGGCCGGTCACCCTATACAACACGTTGCCACCCGCGTCCTTGAGGTCCACGTACGCGTGGGCCGGGTCGTTGCCGCCGCCCACCAGCAGATTGAGATAGTGCTTTTGCGCGGTGAACGTACCCGAGATCATGCCCCGGTAATTGTCGGACGCCTGGTTTGGCGCGCCCACGTAGCTGTCCACCCGGCCGTTGCCGATGGCTCCCGACAGCCCGTGTCCCCAGGAAGCCTGCGCAGGCATGGAGGTAAAAGGGTTCGGGTAACCAGCGAACGACGAGACGGTCCAGCCGGAGGGATAGCTCGTTTCAAAATCCGCGACCACCACGTCGTCCGGCGGCACGGCGTAGCCGCGGTCGCCGCGGATCTGCAAAGCCGGGCCCGCGTCCACGGTTGCGTTGGTCGGGTCGTTTTTCCACGAGACAGGGTAATAAAGGTCGAATCCGTAGGAGCGCGGCACCAACATGCCAGGGTAGAACCACATCTGGCCGCCGTAGAGACCGCTGAGGTCGTCCGTGGGCTTGCCCTGCGAGAGCACGTGCTCGAAGACGCCCGACCCGACGGTGTACAAGGTGGAACGGTTGCCCGCCAGCAGATCGGACCACCAACGGTTGGTTTGCAGGGGACTGCCCGCAAGCGAGGGGGCCAATTTGACGAAGTTGGAAAGCGAGCCATCGCCGGTAACTTCCGCAGCCGTCAGCCCATAGTAACCGTCCACCTCCTGTTGGGCCGCAGGCACGAAGCTGGCGTACGAACCCGCCCCGCCGGGCGACACGGGTTGTTGCGCCGCGACGGGCGCGACGGGCGACAACGTTGTCACCAGCATCAACGCGGCTACGCGCAAGACGCCCGGCTTCGCAAAAGCGACTCGCTTGGTGAGGGGAGGCATCCGTCCGATGCCAGTGGTTCTCGCTGTTTTTTCGGAACGATGCATTTGGAATTCCTTTGAGGGCACACGGAGGCTGGACAACCGCTTTCATTGACCAACACCTGCATTGATGTGCATAATTGTGCATTAAATTTAACCGCACGCAAGAATAATTTTTGAACTTTTTTGGACCCGCCTCGAACCGCTCGCAAACGCGAGCAGCGAGCCTGTCGCGTCGGATAAACCGAGCGGGAGTATCCATTCCAGCACCGTATCTTTAGCTCACAGAGCTATTTGAGGGGTAGCAATGACAGTCGAATTCAAACAAAAAAACACCGGATTTAAAATTGGAAGTATTTGATAGTAAGCTATATAAGTATTTCTGTTTCTAGCGTCAGCGCGGATAGCACGTCTTGCCGCGCAACATCTTTATTTGTTGTGTCCGTTCGTTATGTCTTGCGGATAGCGAGAGCGTCCGATGGACTCAACCCGAGAAAATAGAATCTCCATGAGCAACGATTCCTACAGTGTGCATAATAGGTGTACCAATATAAGGCATGACATCTGCTGCTTGGACTCGCCAAAAACGCGTAGGCTCTCTGATAGGGTCACGGCTCCGTCCTCTTCTCGGGGTTTTCTTAAAAGACTTGCGGGTGCGAGTCGTGCTCAATGAGCTACAGCGGTTTTCACACTGATTGAGCAGGCAGCGGAAATTCGCAATGCTTGAACCAGCCGCGTGCGTCGTGGCTGGTGAGGGTTGCCAAGGCGGCGGCGCGGGCGGCTTCGAGCGCTTCTTGGATGCGCGCTTTGGCTTTGCGCAGGAACGCCTTGAGCTTGGCGAAAGCGTGTTCGATCGGGTTGAAGTCCGGGCGGTAGGCGGGCAAGAACCACAGGCGGCAGCCCGCCGCCTCGATCTGGGCGCGAACCGCTTCGTTTTTGTGCGCGCTCAGGTTGTCCATGATGACGTTCTGGCCCGGGCGCAACGCCGGGCAGAGCACGTTTTCCAGGTAGGTCAGGAAGACCTCCTTGTTCGTGCCGCCTTCCACGGTCATGGCGGCCACGAACCCCGCCGGGCTCATCGCCGCCAGGATCGAGGCGTTACGGCCCCGGTTGCGGGGCACCTGTCCATGGCAGCGTTGGCCTTTGGGCGCCTAGCCATAGCGCGGACCCAGCGCGTGGTTCGCTCCGCTCTCGTCCACGAAAACCAACTCCGGCGCGTGCAAAAGGAGGGTGGCCTGCCAGCGCCACGCCGCGCGTGCCATCGGGTCCTGTTCGCTCGCACTCAGCGTCTTTTTTTCCGGGTCCAGCCCAGGGCACGCAGCGCCCGCCAGAGCGTCGGTTCGCTCACACGCACGCCCTCGCTTCGGGCCAGATGCTCGCACCGCTCGCTCAGGCCCAGGTCGGGTTCGGCCTACCGGTGCTCGCGCAACGCGGCCACGTGTTCGGTTAGCCGCAGCTTTTTCGGTCGTCCGCCACCGTTGGCACACGCCGCCAAACTCGTCTGCCCGGCCCGAAACGCGCCCACGAAGCGGCCCACGCTGGCCAAAAACACCCCGTAAGTCTCAGCCGCCCGCGCCTAGGTCCAGCTCGCGCCACCACCAACTCACGCACCTCCACCGAACTGAGATTGCCCGGATAAAGTGGTTCTCCCGCACTTTGTGTGGATGGATCGGCACGGCAGCCTTGCCGCACAGGTTTGTCCCTCTGGGATTGTTCCGTATTGACGGGAGGTTGGCCCACTTCCACACAAAGTGCGGGAGAACCCGAAATCGGGGCAATCTCACTGAGCAAGGACTACGAGTTCCTGCCGGTCACCGAGGAAAACTTGATCTATCTGGCCTGGAGTCGGCTCATGCTGCGCCGGCTCTGCCGCCCGGCAAAGTGAGACCCAAAACACCCCTTTTCAGACGCCCTCTAGCACTACTCCGTTACGTGCTGTAAGTGCCTCATCTACAGCCACTGTTTCGTTGGCGACTTTTGCTTATTCCAGCGTCCCTCTCGGCGTTCTCTTTTGAAAACACGGGTCAGGTTTCGCGTCGGTCGGGGCAGGTGACGGAGTAGTACTAAACATCTAGGGAACGGCTCGGAGAGCCATCCCTACCTTGTTGATGACGCCTGCGGCGGTGCGCACCCGGGTGCCGACTAAGACTTCGCCGGGCTAACGGACGGTCCCGGACTTGCGGCGGGGGAGACCGCAGGTACTACCGCGGCGGGGCTCGCGGCTGGCGTCGGCGAAACGGTGGTGTTCGGGGCAGCCCCTGACGGGGCTGGTGTCGGCGCAGCCGCGGCGGTCGGCGTGGGCGAAGCGGCTGGCACCACCGCCGGAACCGGCACAACCGACGGCACGGGCGTCGGGCTCGGCAAGGGGGCCGGAGCCGGTGCGCCGAGAGGCGGCAACGCGTTCAAATAACGTAACGCGTCCTTGGCCTCCAGCGCGCCGACGCTGTTGGGATACGAGGCGATGAGATTGTCGTACACACGCCGGGCATCTTCCAACTTCCGCTGGGATTCCAACAACCCCGCCTCGCAAATCCGCGCCTGCGGGGCGGCATAATCGTTCCCGTAGCTGGAGGCCACCTGTTGGTAAACGGCGCGCGCCTCGTCGAACTTGCCTTGCGCTTCGAGCGCGTTTCCGCGCGCCAGCAGAGCCGCCCCGGCCTGGGGATGCTTCGGGAATTTTTCCACGAACGTCTGCCACGTCGCCGCCGCGCTCGCGAGATCCTTGGCATCGAACTGGTCACGCGCGAGCAGGAGATAGGCGTTGGCCGCCGCGAGCGTGCCCGGATAATTGTCGATGACTTTCTGGTACTCGGTGATCGACTTGGCCGCGTCGAGTTCCGCGCTGGCGGCCTCGGACTTGCGGCGCTGCGTGCTTTGATAAACTTGCGAGCCGATCAGGGCGAGGATCAGCAGCACGACGCCGCCGACGACCATCCACTTGTATTTTTCCCACACCGCCACGCCTTCCAATATCAGTTCCGGCCCGGCGATGGGTGTGCCGGGACCGCCCGGCGCGTTGGGGGAAAGGGCGTCGGTTTCTTTGGGGAGGGAATTTTGCTTACTCACGGCTGGGAAATGACGAATGACGAATGACGAATGACGAAAACAGAACCTGTGACTTCGATGGGAAGGGAAAACACTGATAGCACGACGAATCCATTTCGCTATCCCGCTTTCTGTCTGCCGGCTTCGTCATTCGTCATTCGTCATTCGTCATTTCTTATCCCCCGACCTCCGCGCGCGCCTCGGCGGCCAACGCGGTGCTCAGGTAACGCTCGCCGGTCGAGCAGGCCACCGTGACGATGAGTTTGCCCTTGTTCTCGGGGCGCTTGGCGATCTCGACGGCGGCGTGAACGTTGGCTCCGGAACTGATCCCGGCCAAAATACCCTCTTCCTTCGCCAATCGCCGGGCCATGGCGAACGCATCGTCGTTGGACACGGAGACCACCTCGTCCACGATGTCGAGGTGCAGGTTGTTCGGCACGAAACCCGCGCCGGTGCCCTGGATTTTGTGCGGACCGGGCTTGACGGGTTCGCCGGCGAGGGTCTGCGCGATGACGGGTGAATCCTTCGGCTCGACCGCGATGGCCTTGAAGTTCGGGTTGCGCTTTTTGAGCACTTCCGCCGTGCCGGTGATCGTCCCACCCGTGCCGACGGCGGCGACGAGGATGTCCACCTTGCCGTCGGTGTCGGCCCAGATTTCCTCGGCGGTCGTCTTCTGGTGGATCGCGGGGTTGGCCGGATTGTTGAACTGCTGCGGCATGAACGCGCCGGGCGTGTTGCCGACGATCTCCTGCGCCTTGGCAATCGCCCCCTTCATGCCTTCCGCGCCGGGCGTGAGCACGAGCTTGGCTCCGAGCATGGCGAGCAGCGTGCGGCGCTCCAGGCTCATCGTTTCGGGCATCGTGAGGATGCACTTGTAGCCCTTGGCCGCGCAGACGAACGCCAGCGCGATGCCGGTGTTGCCACTGGTGGGTTCCACGACCACGCTGTCCTTGTTGAGTTTGCCCTCGGCTTCGGCGGCCTCGATCATCGCCATGCCGATGCGGTCCTTGACGCTGCCGAGGGGATTGAAAAATTCGCACTTGATCGCCACTGTCGCCTCCAACCCAGCGGTGATGTGGTTCAGGCGCACAAGTGGGGTGTGGCCGACGGTCTCGACGATGTTGTTGTAAATCTTGCCGCTGGTCGTCATGGGAAAGGTTTTCGAGTTAGCAGGTGGGAAAACTAGGGA
>CALMVM010000311.1 GCA_937873255.1 uncultured Verrucomicrobiota bacterium
TGCCTTGGGCCCGGGCGGCGGCGCAACTACAGCCATCCAAGATTCAGGGCTGGCACGCCGCTGCTGAAGCCAGCGCTGAACTCTGTGACGATCAAGCTGCGGAGGAATATTACAGGCGCTGCATGGAACTCAGGCCGGCATGGATGTCGCCATACTGCGGGCTGATGCGCATCCATCTGTTGCAGCAAGATTTTGCCCGCGCACGTCAAGATTTTACCAAGGCTGAATCGATTCAAGCTGGCTTGCTACTCCCGCAGACCTTGCTGGCTCAGCTTGAACTGTTTAGCGGCAAATACGAAGCGGCAGAGGCATGCTACCGAAAATTACTCGTGCTCAACCGGAAAGGACTGGCGAGGTACTACGGTGGCATCAGCTATCTCTCAGCCCTCGGTTTTCTGCGACTTCGGGCGGGTGACGCAGTCGAAGGCAACGAACTGTTGAGCGAGGCGGAAACGCTGCATACGGGCGTGGCCGAGGGTTCCGAGGAAATCTACGATCTGGCGGCTATCAAAGCTGTTCAGAATCGGAAGGAAGAAGCGATCCTCCTTCTCGAACAAGCGATCCACTCTGGGTGGAACGACTGGCGGGCCACCAGTCTTGATCCCCGCTTCACCTCATTGCGAGGCGAACTACGATTCGGCCAGATGCTTGATGACCTGAAAGCTCACGTCGCCGAGATGCGGCGTGAGGCTGCCGCGTTGTCCTCGAAGTCCTTGGAGCTTGCGGACTACCCTGTTCGTCCTCCGGCACGCTCCCGGAAAGTGCAATAGGGAAAATACCCTAGCATTTTCAGATTGTCTGAGCCATGCAGGCAATTCATGATATGGTGTCACTTCTCATTCTCACCCCTTAAATCTGGCCTCGATGAGTGAATTCAACGAATACAACTGGAAAATGGCACTGACGAAGGTTTACTCCCGTTCCATCATAGACTCTGAGTACCGGGCCTTGTGCTTGTCCGATCCACGCGCCGCGGTCGCACAGGTCAGTAACATCGAGCTGCCCGCCGACGCAAAGCTGAAGTTCTTCGACAAGCGCTCCGACTTCGTGTACGCCTTTCTTCTTCCGCCCGTGCCTGCTGGACAGGCAGAAGCCGAGCCAATGCAACGCTTGATCGAGTGGTCAACCCTCTGCACGGATTACACTACGACGATCACCAATCCAAACACCTAGTCCGATGAGTATCCAGGCGGATTAGTTTTCAACCGTCGGGCTGGTCTGGTGATAATCCTGCCAGCTTCGAGTTTTGTGAGCCCACGGACTGATGCCCGCACCATTTTTGTTTGTTTCAGGAGCGAGTGGTCTCTTGCGGTCTGCGGGCCACGAGAGGGTAAGATCTTGACACCGGCAGGATACTGGAAATAGGGAATGTCCAGCTTTTCCAGGCTGGAAATTTCCACCATTAAATCATCCTCTTTTCCCCCGGAGGAGGGCAGCATCAACAGTTCGATGCTCCTATCGACCCCATGTTGGAGATGGATGGGATGCAACGAGTGGCGCAGTACCATCGCGTAGAGAAAGGTGGGACGCTTGATCCGGCGAGACGTTTCACTATACAATCGATCTCTCATTTGCTCGTACCGCGCCGCGTTTGGGCCTTCGATTGCGGTCGCCATTTCTCGGTAGCCAACGCACACTTGGCGTTCATAGATAATAATCTTCAGAGGCCGACCATCCAGAAAAGCCCTGTGGGCGGAATGGCGCAAATACAACTTCTCGTTGACCCAATGCATTTGGTCGGTATTGATATCTTTCCAACGGACTGACGCGAACGACGACCGTTGCTTGATCGCCGCGTTGAAGCCGGAATTGTCAAAGCGGACTTCACCATTCATCCTGTTTTGCCACAAGGGTAACAGACCCGTCCGTAGGATCGATCCAGCCAAGTGGGAGGACGAAAAGCGATCCTCAACGGCGAGTTCCTCCTCGCGGAATGGGTGCGCTAGGCATTAGAGATCCAAGAGAAGTGGTTGCTCCCCCGCAGCCACCAAGTTCTCTCGGTGAAAATCTATCCCTTTCAGCCAATGAGCCAAGCACGCCAAGGCACCAGCACGACGGAAATATCTGCGCGCCGCACGTTGATCTGGACAAGCTTGGTGTCGAGCACATTCCATCCACCCATAGGTGCCACGATCCCAGATTTTCAACACGCTCAGTACGAACCTAGGATTTGCGGTGTTGATCGCCTGTATGAGCGCGTAAAATTGGTGGTCGATCCCCATGGGACGCGGCTTGTAAACCAGTCGCATTCCGCCTTCAAAAGTGAGCAGCAAGACTGATCGTCCCCCCCGGTGGGGATCGGAGAGATTTGCTCTAACGCTGTTCAGTTTTCCAAGGGCGCTGTCGCCGGCGAATCGTCTGGCGATTTCTACTGCGTCAAGGAGCAAACGATCCAAAAACTCTCCGACAAAATCGATCCATGCTTGCGTGACTTCGGCAACGAGGCGTGCGGCCACCGGAAATTCCGTGAACAGTGTAGCCATGCCATCCTCTCCTCGTTCTGCAATGAAGCTCGAGTAATTCTTAGCGCAGTCCATTGCCGTCTGGCTGAAAAATTTCTCTCCAAAGAAGTGGTGTTTCATTGAAGAGGTGGCGAGTGATTTGTGCGCCAAGAATGCGGGATGCAACAGGTTGGAAAGAATCCCCGCAAGCCTCCGCACCAGTGAGCCCTTCAGCCCGAATGCAGTCCGGCTGCCAAGTTGTGCCGACACCCTCGGATGCTCGGAGACGACTTGGTTCCACGCGAACTCCGCAACCGGCCAGTAAAGATGCTCGAAAGGGATGCGACGTACGCCGCGAGGAACGGGTTTTGATGAACCGTTGCTTGCTGCGTAATCAGAAAAACTGGCCACAGCTCCAACAATTTCATTGAGTAGCGTTGTCCAAGCGGGTAGATGCATCCCGCTTGCCCGCTTCACCGGCCCGAGCAACTCGGCAAGATGATCCTGAGTGATGGGCTTTTGCACCGCTGCCGGCGCCACAGCAGCAAGTTGCCGCTGCACGTTTTGTCCTGAGAGCTGTTGCCAGCGCTTGAGCCTACGTGCACCGATGGTGGGGTCGCCCACCACCGGCAGGTATTGTCCTGACAGGCGTTCGGACAGGTTACATGAGCGTTCGCAGATTAATGAGAGTTCGGCATCGGACAGTCGCATGGTCAGCGAAGGCACCTAAACTTGGAGGCGGAAGCGGGTAGGCTCCGAAGAGCTGAAAGATTTTTGTAACCGGGTTCTGAAAAACCCGTAGTAACGCACGTCGACTTGGTTGCACCCCATGACATTGCCTTAGAAGCTCGCATATTTTGAACATCAAACGACACATTCTGAATCTCGTCGCAGACTTCAATCGGTTGGGTGCTCGGATCCGACGCCAAGATGTTTGCCAGCATTTATCCAATTACAGCGACCTCGTCGATTTACATATCGACCATCTGGTACGTGAAGGGCTTCTGAGCCTCGGCGCGGACGGCGAATCGCTTATGCCGACCAGCCTGTCCCGAACCATCAGACAAATCAAGCTGCGCGACGGTTCCGGTTTCGTCGACACTCCCAGTGGTGAAGATCTAGCAGCGGAGGGTGTGATTGCCGTCGAAGTGCCTTTTGCTGGTTTCGACTTGGACTTCGACGTGTATGCCCAAGTGGTCTCGGACGACTCGATGGCTGATGCCGGGATCTATAAGGGAGACATCGCAGTCATTCAGGCGGGAGAGCCTGAGCGCGGTAAAATCGTCGCAGTGGAAATCGCAGGCGAAATGGTTCTTCGCCGTTTCGTCCTCATCAATACGATCCCTCATCTGCTGGCAGAAAATCGAACTTGCCCCGACCTGAAGGCATGGTTCGAGATACCGATACACGGTGTTCTTTTCTGCACCGTTTCATCGAAACTCAAGGTCCGGAAAAACGCGACCGCCCCGCCCGCAGTCAAAGTTAACTACGCGATGGGCGGGCCGTTGGACTACCGACCGTCGTTCATAGAGTTGCTCGACGAGGAGATGATGAAGGACGCTCAGGACAAAGGCACCGAGGGGGCAACCCAAACTAACAGCTCTCCAAAATACCGGGGCGGCGTTTGGCCGAAACCTGTTTCCGGTAAGTTGCTACAACAGGGGCTCGGACTGTGTCGTGACATCAGCGGGCAAGCGTATAGACTCAATGAGTCTCCTGACCATCCCTACGGCGGCGCGCTGGCTGGGGTCGAGAGGGAATCGGACGTGGAGCAGCAAAAAAGCAAATCGCCTCCAGTTGTGGCGAGCGCGGATGAAGATGGCGGTGCAGAGGCCTCGAACCAACCACCGGCGGACTTCAAGGCGGAAGTCACCACGAAAAATACCCACCGTCGTCGGGAGCGGGTATTTCTGCGCGCATGACTGACGGTCGTTGCTCTCTTTAGGATCTATCCTTTCGAAAGCTCGTCCTGCAACACCAAGCTTCACACCGGGAAGAAGGAATGGACGAGAAACTGCCACCTACATGGGAGGACGAAGTCGTCGACAAGATGGCCCGCGCCATCCGGGAGTACAAACGCGGACCCGAGCCGAAACGTATCGTGATCCGGGAGATCTATCATTTGGCACGTCGGCTGTCAAATCCATCTGGAGCGAGAATCTAACTGAGGAGGCAACTGATAGCTCTCTGTTCCCGCTGGCAGGAATCGACTTGCCACCACGGACAGTTCGCTCTGGGGGTAGTGGTAGTGCGGCGAGTGACAAGAGCGGTTTTCTCGGCCATGAGTAGGCATGAACATCCCTGCTCCGTGCTGTGCCACCTGCGGCAGCCATGCCGTCGTCAAAAGCGGCCACAACTCCAGCGGCACCCAGCAGTATCTTTGCAAAGCCTGCGGAGCGCACCGGGTGCTCGTGGCCAAAAGCCCGGCCACCGATCCAGAGCGCAAGACGATGGTTTTGCGTGCCGTGGAAGTCGAGCGACTGGGGCTGCGGGCGGCCGAGCGCGTCTTCGGCGTGACCCGGCAGACCATCGCCCGGTGGCTCGAAAAAAAGCCGAAGCTCTCCCGCCGCTGAGCACGACGCTTTTGCCCGCCGAAAAGGGCGACGTGCTGGAACTGGACGAGCTTTGGAGCTTCGTGGGCTGCAAGCTGAACCCACGCTGGGTGTGGGTCGCCCTTTGCCGCCAAACGCGCCAGGTCGTCGCTTACTTCGTGGGGGATCGTTCCGCCCAAAGTGCCCGTGACGTGACTTCGCTTTTTCGAGCCGGGTGCTGAGTTAGTCTGGGGTGC
>CALMVM010000312.1 GCA_937873255.1 uncultured Verrucomicrobiota bacterium
GGGTTCTGAGGACCAGGCGGAGGGCGGGGTCGATGCTATTTTAGTGCAGGTTGGGCTCGACGTCCGGGGGGGGAAGTAAAAACCGAGCGCGCCGTGGAGCCGCGGGCGGTGGTAAAAGACCTCGCGGGAAGAAAAGAGCGCGCTGCTGGCTTGGGCACGCGTCGAGTCCACTTGCCCGTCGATGAGTGCAAGTTTTCCTGGGGGCCCGCAAGCTCTCCATCCTGGCGTTGTCGATCGCAGTTGCCCGCCCGGCTCATGCTCGGGACCACGCCGTGGGAGCGCCGCCGTTCGCGGTACGCCTCGCGGGCGCACTGGCTGCCGCGATCCGAATGGGGGAGCCACCCGGGCGCGGGCCGCCGCACCCGGGTGGCCCGCTCGAAGGCGCGGGTGAGCGGCGCGGTGGGCATCGTGTCGTCGGCGGCCCCGCCGACGGTCCGGCGCGAGCAGGCGTCGAGCACGCCTGCCACGGAGAGCCAACCCTCTTTGGTAGCAACGCCGGTGATGTCCGCTGGCCACCCCTCGCCAGGGCGCGCCGGTGGCTCCGCCTGGGTCGGCCAGGCGGTTGGGCGCGCCGGGGCCCGGAGGGCGGCGGTCAGTCGTGCGGGGCCGGCCGCGTCGCTGCCGACGGGCACGCCGCCCCGCGCGGTGCATGAGCTGCGCGACCCGGTGGCGGCCACACGGTTCACCCGCACGAAGCAACGCCACCGCCAACCGGGGACTGTCGTGGGCGCGCCCACTCGCTTCGAAAAGCTCGCGTGCCCTGGCCGCTGAGCCGCGCGTTCTCGCGGGCACGTGGACGCGCGGCCTTCTTTGGCGCGGCGTAGTAGCAGTAAAGCGCCAGATAGGGACGGCGGGGTTGAATGCGGTCTTTCCTGACAGGGCCTTTTCTCCACCCTACTTCACCGTCACCATCGATCATTCCGCGCCAAAAATGACGGTCACCGTTAAGGAGAAAAGTTTCCTCTTTTCCCGTCTTGCGAGGCACTACGCCGGACTGCGCCAACCGTGCCGCCAAATATTGGGAGTACAAGGACGCAGCTGGGACTGCGCTCTACGACCAGGACACAGGCGCGCAGTTGCTCGATCAGTTATCTGCAGCCTATCCGTGATCTCCACCCGCCCCTCGCGTTTTCCCGAACCTCTGTCACTTTTTCCGAACCACCTCAAACGCCGATCAACCCCAAACCTATCGGACATCGTCTCAAGCCGAATCGGCCACTACTGCACGGAAGTCATCCAAGCCAATCGAAGGACGGCTCGGAGAGCCATCTCTACCAAGCGTTTCGACGCCGCTGGCGTGGCGGGGGGCGCATCCGTCCACCCCTCAACAAGCTAGCAATGCGGTCTATCGTTCAGCTTGCGTCCTTATCGCGCGGCGCGTCGGGCGCGAACGGCCTACACCAGACCGCGCCGTTTCAGTTCTTCATCCATCGCCTGTTCAATGAGCAGGGTGGCGAGGTTTTGCGTGCCGGCGTCCAGCGCGGCGACCGCTGCCTTCAGGCGTTCCAAGTCTTCGCCCGTTGCGGCGGTTTCCACGTCGACGGCTAATGTCCCGATGCGCGCGCGCTCGTCGTCGGGCAGTCCGTCGCCAGCCAATGTGAGCGCGTGGCGCACGGCGGGCAGCATCTCGCCGGCTTTCAGGCGCGTCTCGACCAGCAGCCGCGCGTGGTAATCGTCGAACGCGTGCTCGACCGATTCGGCGATCATCGCCTCCACCTTTTCGTCGCTCACGTCCACGGCGCTACGGACCTCAACGATTTTTTCCTGACCCGTTTTCGTGTCGCGGGCCAAGACGTGCAGGATGCCGTCGGCGTCGATCTCGAACTGCACACCCACCCGCGCCGAACCGCGCGGACCCGGCGTGAATTCCAGGTCGAAGCGCCCCAATGTCCAGTTGTCCGCCGCGCGTTCGCGTTCGCCCTGGATAACGTGGATGCCCATCGCGCGCTGGCCCGCGACCGGGTTGGTGAACATCTCGCCCGCCCTGGCCGGAATCGTGGTGTTGCGCGGGATGATGACGTTCGCCAAGCCGCCGAAGGTCTCGATGCCGAGGGACAGCGGCGTCACGTCGAGCAGGACCACGTCGCGCACCGCGCCGGAAAGGATGCCGGCCTGGATCGTCGCGCCGAGGGCGACGGCCTCGTCGGGATTTTGCGAGGTGTCGGGTTCGCGCCCGAAGATCTCGGCGACCAGCGCGCGCACGAGCGGCATGCGCGTGGCCCCACCGACGAGGATGACGGCGTCGAGTTCGCCCTGCGTGAGTTTGGCGTCGGCCAAGGCGCGCAGGCAATGGGTGCGGGTGCGTTCGACCACGGGGCGGGCAAGTGACTCCAACTTTTCGCGCTTCAACCAATAGCCGCCCATCTGGACGGGCAGTTGCGTCATCTCCTCGGCGGAAAGGTCGATCTTTGCCTGGCGCGCCAATTCGAGGAAGTTGGGCATCGCGGCGGCGCGGCCCATCACTCCGCCGGAGAATTCTTCATAAAGCCACTCTGCCAGTGCCGTGTCGATGTCGTCGCCGCCCAGGCGCGTATTCCCATTGGTGGAAAGTACCTGGAAAACGCCTGCGTTGAGTTCCAATATCGAGATGTCGAACGTCCCGCCGCCGAGGTCGTAGACGGCGATTTTCGACTGGTCGCCGAGACGGTTCAGGCCGTACGCGAGCGCTGCGGCGGTGGGTTCGTTGACGATGCGCTCGACGCGGAGGCCGGCCAATTCTCCGGCAGCCTTGGTTGCGTTCCGTTGGGCGTCGTTGAAGTACGCCGGCACGGTGATCACCGCGCGGCTGACGGGCAAGCCGAGGGCGGTTTCGGCATCGGTCTTCAGCTTGCGTAAAATCCGGGCGGAAATTTCCTCCGGCGAAAGTTCCTTTCCATCGACCAACACCTTTGCGGGTCCACCGGCCGCGCCGCCGATTTTGTAGGGCAAATCGCTCGCGTCCACCTCGCCGACGCGGGTGCCCATGAGACGTTTGACGGAATAGATCGTTTGTCCCGGGTGCGAAATCCGTCCGGCGAGCGCGGTGCGCCCGACCAATTCACCCTCCGGCGCGAAGGAAACCACCGACGGGGTCAACCGGTGGCCGTCGACGTCGGCGATGAGCACCGGGAAACCGGCGTCCATCGCGCCGACGAGCGAGTTGGTCGTGCCCAGATCGATGCCGACGATGGGGCCGGTGCGAGGT
>CALMVM010000313.1 GCA_937873255.1 uncultured Verrucomicrobiota bacterium
GGCCCGAGGAAACTGACCACCGGCAGCAGCCCGCCGCGCAGGGCGTGTTTCAAGATCACGCGTCCCTCCCCCGCGCCCTTCGCGCGGGCGGTGCGGATGAAATCCTGGTTGAGAATCTCCATCATCCCGCCGCGCGTGAGCCGCGCGAGGTAGGCGGCGTAGAAAATCCCGAGTGTCAGCGACGGCAGCACGCGGTCCGGCGCGAAGTTCCATCCCGACGGATAAAACCACTGGTGATCGCTCGTGATGATAAACAGCAGCAGCCAGAAACACCGAGAAGACCAGTTCCGCCAGCAGCCCCAGCGGACCGGCCAGCAACATCACGAGCGCCGCAACCGCCGTCACCGCCGCCAGGACATTGAGCACAGGCAGGAGCAACGTCACCAGCCAGAGGCTTTTTTCGGTCAACCACAACAGCAGGACCGGAATGACCACCCTCAACACGGCCATCCCGACCGCGACGCCGACCATCACGGCGACCCGGACCCACCACGCGCCCGAACGGGCCAACCCGGCCAGCGCGCGCGTCCCCGTCCGCGTCGCCCGCGCGGCGCTCGCCCACCAGCCCCGCAGGCACACCCCCGAGACCACCATCGGCAAGAGCACCAGCATGATCCGGGTGGCCGTCGACAGTTCGACACCCTTGTACATCGCCAGTCCCAATACCAATAGCGGCCCGAGCACGAACGTCGGCAGGCACACGCCGACCATCGCCAGGGTCATCGGCACGTAATCCGTCGCCGAGTTCGGCCGCAACGACGCGACGATGCCCGCCGTCACGCCGATGAGCAGCGCGATGACCATGCCGTAGCAGCCCAGCTCGAACGACACCGGCGCGGAGTCGGCGATGATCTCATTGACCGAACGGTTCTGGTAACGCGTGGACGGCCCCAGGTCGCCGTGGAGCAGGTTGCCGACGTAGCGGAAATATTGGACGTACAGGGGTTTGTCGTAGCCGTAGTAGGCTTCCAGGCTTTTCTGGATCTCGGGAGACGTGCGCCGCTCGCTGTCGAAGGGGCCGCCCGGCACGGCGCGGATCATGAAGAAACAGCCCGTGATGATGATGAACAACACCGGGATCGTTTCCAGGACGCGGCGCGCGATGAATTTGAACATGGAGCCTCTTGGCGAGTGTGAGTCCCGCGCACGCGGCGTGGTGCGATGTTCGTAGCCCGTTTCCCCTCAGCGTCCCTTGCCGGCGTCGGCCAGCGGCCCATTCTTAAACTCCATCGGCGCGTTTTCGTCAAGATAGATAAACTGCGGCATGTGGCGGTCCTGAATGTTGTTGTACCAGCCCTTCACGCTCGGTTGGAGCAGATACACGCGCGTATAGAAGTAAATCGGCGCGATGGGCGCATCGTCCAGAAGAGCTGTTTCCGCCTGTTGGAGAAAGGCTAATCTCTCGGTGTCGGTGGGAGCATTGTGCGCGGCGGCGATGAGCCGGTCGTACTCGGGGCTGGCATAGCCGGTGCCGTTGTTGCCGTTGCCCGTCACCAACAGGCTCAGGAACGTGAACGGATCTGAATAGTCGCCGATCCACCCGTAGCGTCCCGTGCAGTAGTTCAGGCCCTTCATCGACTCCATGAACACCTTCCATTCCTCGTTGCGAATGCGCGCGTCCACGCTCAGTTCCTTGCGCCACGTCTGCTGGATCGCCTCGGCGACGGCGCGGTGGTTCTCGCTGGTGTTGGTCAGTAACTCCACAGGCGGCAATCCCTCTCCGTTGGGGTAACCCGCCTCCGCGAGCAGCTTGCGCGCGGCCTCATAGTCGGTCGGGATCGGTGACTGGCACTGGTAGCCGGAGGGATTGGGCGGGGTGTAAACGTGCGCGGGCTGCTGGTCGCCGCGCGTGACGTTTTTGACGATGCCGTCGCGGTCGATGGCCATCGCCAGCGCCCGGCGCACGCGGCGATCCTTCATGACGGGATTGGTGACGTTGAACCGATAAAAATACACGCCCAGATACGGCGCGATCTGCAAAAACTCCCGCCCCTCGCGCCGGTACACGTCGATCTTGGCCTGCGGCAACTCATAGGTACAATGCAGCTGCCCCGCGCGGAACGAACGCTCCTCCGTCTCGACGCCCTCGGTGTTGAGGTAGTGGATTTCCTTGAGCCGCACGTCCTTCGCACCCCAGTACGTCGGGCTCTTCTCGACGACGACCTCCTTTTCGATGGTCCACGACTTGAGCCGGAACGGCCCGTTGCCGACGAGGTTGCCCACGCCCGTCCAGCGGGTGTTGGGCTGGTCGAGCTTGCCGTATTTCAACACGGTCGGCAGGTGGATGGGGTACCACGAGTTGTGGTTGAGCATGCCCAGGAAATAGCTCGCGGGCGTCTTGAGCCGGACGATGAACGTGTACGGGTCCGGCCCCTCGAAGCCGACCTGCGAAAAGTCGGTGAGCTTGCCCTCGTAGTATTCGCGCGCGTTGACGACCTGCACGTCGTCGAAGAACATCGTGGCATATTGCGCGCCGAGCGCGGGCTGGAGGATGCGGCGGTAGGAATCCAGGAAGTCGCGCGAGGTGACGGGGTCGCCGTTGCTCCATTTCGCGTCGTGGCGCAGGTGAAAGATGTACGTGCGCCCGCCGTCGGTGACGTCCCAGCTTTCGGCCACGCCGGGGATCGGGTGGAGGTCGTGCGGGTCCATGGAAACGAGGCCCTCGAAAAGCGCATTGAAGATATGGCTCTCCGGCTCGCCGATAACGGTCTGCGGGTCCAGGCCGGCGGGGTCCGCGCCGTTGCCCCAGAACAGCACCTGTTCGTGGTTGCCCTGCGCGACGCGCCCCCCCTTGCGGACGCAAGAACAAATGCAAAATGCAAAAGGCAAAATGCAAAAGTAGCGGAAAGCGGAAACGAGCGTCCTGACGCGTGGAGATAAGTTGCCCTTCATCCTTTTCTCGTTTCCCTCCGGCTTCTGCCGTTCCGCGTTCCGCGTTCCGAGTTCCGCGTTTACTTCACGTCCGGCCCCTCGGGTCCACCGCCGCCGGTTTTCTTCGCCGGGTCGGCGGTGGGTTTGATGCCGAGGTTGTTGGAGAGGAAGGGCTCGATGGAACGTTTGCGCCCGAGGAATTTCTCGATGGAATCCGCCACCGGCCGCGAATCGCCCGGCTGGTAGATTTCCGTGCGCAGTTTCATGCCGGCATCGTGGTCCATGAAGCCGCCCGGCGCGTTGCGGAAGACGGTCGCCATGTCGGCGGCGATAGCCTCGGCCCACATGTACCCGTAGTATCCCGCTTCGTAACCGCTCCCCAGGTGTCCGAACCCGGCGACAAGCGCGGTGCCCGGGTCGATGGGCAACGACACGGTGTCGAGGATGGCGTTGGATACCTTCACGCAATCATACGGCTCGCCCGGCGGATGCGCTCCGTGCAGGACGAGGTCAAGCTTGGAATAAGCCAGTTGCCCCCGGTAGTAAACGGCTGCCGTCGCAAGCCGGGCCTCGCGCATCTTGCCGAGGACCTCGGCGGGGATTTTCTTGGATGGGTCGCGGTAGTCGGCGGCGAAGGTGTCGAGCACGGTCTTGTCCCAGGCCCAGTTCTCCAGCATCTGCGAGGGAGCTTCGACGAAGTCACCGGGGACGTTCGTACCCGCGAACCGGCCGAAGCGCGAGCGCGTCAACATCGCGTGCAGCGCGTGGCCGAACTCGTGGAAGATCGTCGTCACCTCGTCATGGGTCATCAGCGAAGGCGTACCGTCCTTGCCGGGCGGTGGGAAGTTGCACACCAGGCAGACGACGGGGCGTTGGTAGAGAGGATGCGGACGACGCGCCGGGCCTTCACTGGCATCTGCCAGAGTCCGCTCGGATTGAAGATCGCTTTTGACACGATTCACCATCTCTTCGTCCAAAGCTTTCCCGTCCACGATGCCAAACTCCGCGAAGTGGTTGAACTTCCCCTCGCGCGGGAACATGTCGAGGTAAAACAACCCCATCGGCTCGTCCGTCGCGGCGTCGCTGACGACGAACGATTGCAGGTCGGGCACCCATTTGTAAGGCACCTCGACGGGCGTGATCTTCAGCCCGAAATCCTTCTCGTACACGCGGAACATCCCGTCGAGCACCCTGGGCATCGGGAAGTAAACCCGCAACGCCTCGGTGTCGATGTTGAAGCGCGTCTTCTTGATCTGATTGACGTAATAACGACCGTCCCAGACGTGGATGGCAGAGTGCGGGTCGCCGATTTGAATGCTCGCTCCCGGTTGGTCGAGATCATACGCCTTGCGAGTCTGCATCTCGACGCACTCCGCGAAGAATTTCGGCTTCGTCCCCGCGATCAACTCGTCCACGAACCGCTCCGCCTCCGCGCCGGTGCGGGCCATCTTGTTCTCGATCTGGTAGTCGCCCCACGATTTGTAGCCGAGCTTGAGCGCAATCGTGTTGCGCAGTTCGAGGAGGTGGTTGAACAAGGGCACATTCTTGTCTCGCGCCATGTTCTCGCGGGCGAAGTAAAACCGATGGCGCGTGTCCTCGCGGCGCGCGTTCTCAATGACGAGGCTGTATTGGTACGCCTCGTTGACCTGGATCGTGTACTGGTCGTCACCGGTCTTGCGCGCGGCGAGGAAGTCTTCCGGCAAGCCGTCGAGTTCGGCCCGGGTGCAGACCATCGGCACGACGCTGGCGTTGATGTTGGCCTGGAAATCCGTCTGCGCGGCGGTGAGTTCCTTGCGCAGACGCTCGACCTCGGCGCGCTGGTCGGGCGGCAGCGGCAGGCCGGCGCGGCGGAAGTCGCGCAGGGTGAACTCCAGCAGGCGCGCTTCCTCGGGTTTCAAGCTTTCTTTCTGCGGCCGGCCGTCGAACGCTTGCACCGCCTTGTAAACGTCCTCGCGGTATTCCGCGCCGACGCCCCACTGCTGCAATTTCACGACCGCGCCCTCCGCCGCGTCGCGCAACGCCTTGTCGGGACTGGTCTGCTGGATGAGGAAAATCCGGTTGCTCAACAGGCCGACGCGGTATTGCACGTTGTCGAGCGCGCCGACCGTCGAGTCGAACGTGACCTTGGATAAATCCTGTTTGCCGACGCGGTCCAACCCGGCGTTGGCTTCGGCGATGCCGCGCGTGACGGCGGCGTCGATCTCGGCGGGGGTTTGCTCGAAATGCGGAACGGTCAGGCGCGCACCGAATTTCGCGGCCTTTTCCTGGAAGACGCTGACCGGCGGCGGCGTCGGGTCGGCGGCATGGGCGGCGAGGGTGGTCGCCAACAACAGCGGCAGGAGGAGGAAGGGGCGCATTTTCATCGGCGGAATCCGGGCAGGCCGCCACGCGGCCGGTCGTCGAAAAGGTAGGGATGGCTCTCCGAGCCATCCGTAATTTTGGATTGGAATGACCTCGCCCGTCGATACGTTTTCCAGAAAATCGACGGACGGCTCGGAGAGCCATCCCTACCATGGTTGGATCGCCGCTGCGCGGCGCGCATTCATTCGAGAAACTTCTCCCGCAAGCCCGCCAGATAGTGCTCGACCCGCGTCGGCTCGCCCGTGGCCGCCGCGATGAGTTCGCCGGAGGCCAGTCGCCGGCCTGGCGCGTGGATTTTCTCGCGCAGCCAGCCGAGCAGCCCGCCGTAACGGCCGGCGGCCAGTTCGCCGGGCAGACCGGGCACGTCCGCCAGCGCGCGGCGGTAGAGTTGGGCGGCGGCGAGGTTGCCGAGGGTGTAGGTCGGGAAATAACCGATGAGCCCCTCGCTCCAATGGATGTCCTGCAAGCAGCCGTGCGCGTCGTCAGGCACTTTCAACCCGAACATCGCCTCGAATTCCTCGTTCCATGCCGCCGGCACGTCACGGATCGCCAGTTCGCCTGCCAGGATACGGCGCTCCAATCCGAACCGCAGGATCACGTGCAGATCGTACGTCACCTGGTCGGCTTCCACGCGGATGAAGGAGGGGTGCACGCGGTTGACGGCGGCGAACATTTCCTCCGGCGTACGGGTGGCGAGACCTGGGAAATAATGAACCGCGCGCGGCAACCAATGTTCCCAAAATTCCCGCGCCCGGCCGACCTGATTTTCCCACAGCCGGCTCTGCGACTCGTGGATGCCCAGCGACACGTACATCCCCGCCGGCGTGCCGAACGCCTCCCGCCTGAGTCCCTGTTCGTACATCCCGTGACCCGCCTCGTGCAGCACGCCGTAGAGCGAAACCAGGAAATTGCCCTCGTCGTAACGCGTCGTCAGCCGACAGTCGCCGGGGGCGAGTCCGTTGCAAAAGGGGTGCGTAGTCGTGTTGATCCTCCCCGCCGCGAAATCGAACCCGAACGCCCCGGCCACCTCGCGGTTGAAGGCGGCCGGTTGCGCCTCGGGATAATGTCCGGCGAGCAGGTCGGCCGGCACGCGCGCGGAACGTTCCGCCGCCGGTCCGAGCAATTCGACGACGGCGGGCCGCAACGTGGCAAAGAGGGTGTCGAGTTCGGCGGCGCGCGCGCCGGGCTCGAAGCCTTCGAGCAGGGCGTCGTAGGGATCGGCCTCGTAGCCCCACAGATCGGCCAGCCGGCGCGTGAGGCCGAAGACCTTCTCTAAATGCGGTGCGAAATGCGCGAAGTCCGACCGCTCCCGCGCCTCGGCCCAGGCGGTGTTGGCGATGACCTTGGCGCGTTCGTACTCCTCGACGAGACCGGCGGGCAGCTTGGTGGCGCGGTCGTAATCGTGCCGCCAGCCGCGCACGTTGGCGGCGGCATCCGCGTCGCCGGGGTCGGACGCCATCCCGGCGTCCTCGCAGGCCGCGATCCAGTCGCCGACCTCCGGCGCGGTGAACAGCCGGTGGGCCTGGCCGCTGAAATAACTCAACTGTTCCGCGCGGAACGTCATCGCCTGAGGCGGCATGAACGTCTGCTGGTCCCAGTACAGCAGCGCCGTGGTGCTCTGGAGGAAGGAAAGTTCGCGGGCGCGCTCGCGCAGTTGGCGGTAGGGGGCGGGGAGCATGGAAGGCCGAAGGTAGAAGGCCGAAGGTAGCAGGAGAAGCACAAAGCAGCGCACAGTTTTTTGGGATACGGCTTGTGAAAGCCGTCAATCCTCCGCCATAGCCGCCGTGCTGCTGAGTTTCTGCTTCTCCTTCTACCTTCTGCCTTCTACCTTCTGCCTTCATGAAGATCGCCCTCGGCTCCGATCACGCCGGTTTCCAGTACAAGGAAGCCATCAAGCAATATCTCCAGTCGGCCGGACACGAGGTCATCGACAAAGGGGCGTTCACCTACGACGCGGCCGATGATTACCCGACGTTCTGCGGGCCGGCGGCGAAAGCGGTGCCGGCGGGTGAAGCCGAACGCGCCATCGTGCTAGGCGGTTCGGGCAACGGCGAGGCGATGGTCGCCAACCACGTCAGCGGCATCCGTTGCGCGCTGTGCTGGAATGCCGAAACCGCCCGGCTCGGCCGCATGCACAACGACGCCAACTGCATCTCCATCGGCGAGCGCATGGTGGACCTCGCCACGGCGCTGGAAATCGTGCGCGTCTGGCTGGAAACACCCTTCGAGGGCGGCCGGCACGCGGCCCGCATCGCACACATCGAGGACTGAAACAGCCGGGGCACCGGTCGGCGACGATCTAATGGAGGAACCCATTTTACCTATGCACGACCAAAAGAGAGGCGCTGTTCTGGCCACCGACAAATCCGGCAAACTGAGCCCGTCCCTCGACAAGAGAGTCCACGCCATCGACATCGGCATCGACGAGAAAAACCGCAAGGCCTCCATCGACCTGCTCCAGGGGGTGTTGGCGAATTTGAGCGTCATTTACAGCAAGACGCGTAATTTCCACTGGAACATCACCGGGCCGCGTTTCCACACGCTGCACCTTTTCCTGGAAGAACAGTACAAGGCTCTCGGCGAGGCCGCCGACGAGGTGGCCGAACGCATCCGCAGCCTCGGCGGGTTTTCCATCGGCACGATGCAGGAATTCATCGATAAAGCTGAACTCAAGGAAACCCCCGGAGTGCGCCCGCCCTCCGACGGCATGATCGCCGAACTGGTGGCGGACCACCAGACGATCATCAAGGGTCTGCGCAAGGACATTGACAAGTGCGACGACGATTACGAGGACACGGGCACGGGCGATTTTCTGACGGGTCTCATGGAGCAACACGAGAAATTGGCCTGGATGTTGCGCGCGCATCTCGAAGACCACGAGCCGCGCACCGACGCCTGAAATTGTCCCGCAGCATTTGCGAAAGCCTCCGCAGAAATGCGGGGGCTTTTTTGTTGCGACCCGTAGAGACACGTTTCTACGCGTTGCTCGGGTGGCAGTGCAGTCTGCTTTCTTCCAGCCCCGGCAGGGGCGCAAGAGTTTAGCCCACGGCGTGAGCCGTGGGTTAGTCGTATCCGAATGATAGAGCCCCGGCAGGGGCGTAAGAAAACCGGCG
>CALMVM010000314.1:0-1034 GCA_937873255.1 uncultured Verrucomicrobiota bacterium
ACCGAGGAGCGCGTGGCCCCGTACGGCAAGCGCGACAAGGCGGCCGACCGCAGCTTGATCGAGAGCAGCATCAAGGGGGAATTCTAAGGTTTGAAGGGCCGCACGCGCAACGTCATGGAAAACGGTTCGATCTGGCAGCAGTCCGACACCGACCTGAAGTTCAGCGCGCACCTGACCAACCCGGAGGTGATCCTGGTGCGCAATATTTTCGGCTACCGGATGTTCATCGTCGGAATGTCCAAACCGTTCTACGTGAAGCAGATTGTCCTCTGACGGGAACTTTTCGCCGCGTGCCTACCGCAGTCCCCGGCAAATCTCCGGCACCGTCGTCGGCCCGCCGTACACGAAACCCGTGTAAAGCTGCACGAGCGCCGCGCCGGCATCGAGTTTTTCCTGTGCGCTCGCCGCGTCGGCCACGCCGCCGACCGCGATGATCGGCAGCGGCATCCGTTCCGCCAAAAAACGCACGATCTCCGTCGCCCGCGCCCGCAATGGCCCGCCGCTCAGGCCGCCCGTTTCCTTCGGCGCGTCGGGCGGCAGCGACGTGTGGTCAATCGTGGTGTTCGTTGCCACGATGCCCGCCAATCCGTGCTGTCCCGCGAGTTCGAGCACTTCCTCGATCTGCGCGAATCCCAGGTCCGGCGCGATCTTCACCAGCATCGGGCGCGGGGAGGGGAGCGCGCGGTTTTTTGCCTGCACGGCGCGCAGGAGGGCGTCGAGTTCGTCGCGGCCCTGGAGGGTGCGCAGGCCGGGGGTGTTCGGCGAGGAAACGTTGAGCACGAAATAATCGCCGTGCGCGTGCAGTTTGCCCAAGGAATCGACGTAGTCCTCCGTCGCCCGTTCGAGGGGCGTGATCTTGGATTTGCCGAGGTTAATGCCCACGGGGATCGACGGCCACCGGCCCGCCGCGCGCAGGGCGTCGAACCGCGCCGCGGCCGCAGCCGCGCCGCCGTTGTTGAAGCCGAGGCGGTTGATGAGCGCGCGGGCCTGCGGCACGCGGAAAAGCCGGGGACGCTGGTTGCCCGGCTGCGCGT
>CALMVM010000314.1:1044-8124 GCA_937873255.1 uncultured Verrucomicrobiota bacterium
GGGCGGTCAGCGTGCCGGCTTCCACGAACCCGAACCCGAGCGCCTCCCAGGCGGCGAGCGCGACGCCGTCCTTGTCGAACCCGGCGGCGAGCCCGACCGGATTGGGGAAACGCACGCCGAAGACGGTGCGTTCCAACCGCCGGTCGCCATGCGCGCCCGCGAGTGCGCGGACCAGACCGAGCGGGAGCCGCAGCCGGCAAGATAATTTCAGCGCCGCCATCGCCGCGTGGTGCGCCGTCTCGGCGTCCATTGCGAAGAGGAGTGGACGGAGGAGGCGGCCGTACAAGAAACCAGTCATTTTTAGCCCCAGCAGGGGCGTAAGAATTTAGCCCACGGCGCGAGCCGTGGGAAAGGATTGTTTCTGGGTACAGCCCCGGCAGGGGCGTAAGAAAACCCGCCCGGTGGTTCTTGAACGGCGTGCGTTTTCTCTTACGCCCCTGCCGAGGCTATGCGCTGCAATCGCGCACTCACCCACGGCTCACGCCGTGGGTTAAACTCTTACGCCCCTGCTGGGGCTGGAAAATCGGGCGCGAAAATACGCTTTCGGGAGCGATTATTTGCCCAGGCAGAACGTCGAGAAAATTTTGCCCAGGATTTCCTCGGTGTCCACGCCGCCGACCACCTCGCCCACGGCGTCGAGCGCCGCGCGCAGGTCGAGCGCGACAAACTCCGGCGACGTGCCCGCCGCCAGCGCCGCCCGGGCGATGGACAAGGATTCTCGGGCGCGGGCGAGGCAGCGTTGGTGTCGGGCGTTGATCGCGGCGGCGGACGGGTTCCAGGCCAGTTGTCCGCCGGTCACGCGTTCGTAGACGGCCGCTGCCAACGCGTCGAGCCCCTCGCCGGTGCGACAGGAAATCCGGACGACGGCGGGATCTGCATGCGCGGTCCAAGTCGGGGCGAGGCCGAGGTCGATCTTGTTGAGCACGAGGATTTCGACCGCCGCGCCGGGCGGGGCGGGAACTTGCAGCGACGGCGGTTGGCTGGCATCAACGAGGCGCAAGGCGAGGTCGGCGCGGGCGAGCGTGTCGCGCGTGCGGGCGATGCCGGCGTTTTCGACGGGGTCGGCGGTTTCGCGCAGGCCGGCGGTGTCGATCAGGCGCAGGGGCAGGCCACGCAAGTTGATGCACTCCTCCACGGTGTCGCGCGTCGTGCCGGGGGTCTCGCTGACGATGGCGCGTTCGTGGCCGACCAGGGCGTTGAGCAGGCTGGATTTGCCGACGTTCGGCTCACCGTAGATCACCGTGCGCACCCCTTCGCGCAAAATGCGGCCCTGCCCGGCCGTGGCGAGGAGGGCGTCGAGCGCCCCGAGCGTCGCGTCGAATCGTGCCAGCAGCGCCGCGCCCGTGTCGGGATCGATGTCCTCGTCGGGGAAGTCGATGTACGCCTCGACGTGGGCAACCAGCGAGAGCAAGTCGTCGCGCAAGCCGTTCACCCGCTGGCCGAGGCGGCCGGCGAGTTGCTCGGACGCGGCGCGCAGGGCGAGGTCGGTTTGCGCGCCGATGAGGTCCATGACGGCCTCGGCTTGCGTGAGGTCCATCTTGCCGTTGAGGAACGCGCGCTGGGTGAATTCCCCCGGCTCCGCCGCCCGCGCGCCGGCACCGAGCAGGGCGTCGAGCACGCGGCGGGTGACGAGGATGCCCCCATGGCAGGTGATCTCCACCACGTCCTCGCCCGTGTAGCTGGCCGGCGCGCGGTGGACGCTCACGAGCACGTCGTCGAGCACGGAGCCGTCCGGCGACAGGACTTTCGCACGATGCAACCGGCGCGCGCGCAAGTCCGCGAATTCGCCTTTCGCCACCCGGCACACCCGCCCGGCGACTTCCAGCGCCGCCGCGCCGGAAAGCCGCAGCAACGCAATCGCTCCCTCACCGAACGGCGTGGCGACGGCGGCAATCGTTTCGACGGTCATCTGGTGTACCATCGCGCGGAAAAAGCCTCTCGCAAAGGCCGCGAAGGCGGCAAAGGATGAAGAAGAAGGGCGAGCAAAAATTCTTCTTTCTTTTCTTTGCTCCTTTGCAGCCTTTGCGAGAGGCTTTTTCCGCGCGATGAACCGGGGGGACGGGACGCGTCGCAGGACTTCAGTGCGATTTCCCGTCCCGCTGCTGCCGGGCGGCAAACTCCGGATACAGCCGGGTCACGCACTCCGGGCAGATGCCGTGGGTGAACTCCACGTCGGCATGCTCGCTCAGGAAAGATTCGATCCCCTGCCAGTAGCCGGCGTCGTCGCGGAGGTTCTTGCACGAGGCGCAGATGGGCAGGAAACCGGACAGCGTCTTGACCTGCGCCAGCGCCTCGCGCAATTCGCTCACCAGCCGTTCGCGCTCGTGCTCGGCGGCCTTGCGCTCGGTGATGTCGAAGGACATCCCGCCCACCTGCTTCTGGCCGGCGTCGTCATGCAGGAGGAATTTGTAACTCTGCCAGTAGCGCGCGCCGTCGGCGCTGGGGACCGCTTCCTCGGCCACGACCGTCTTTTCGTCGTTGAGCACGGTCAGATCGTGCTCGACGACCGCGTCGGCGCTGCTCTGCCCGAGCAGTTCCGCGTCCGTCTTGCCGATCCAGTCCGAGACGGGAATCCGGAACCGCCGCGCGGTCGGCTCGTTGACGTACACGAACCGTCCGGTGGCGTCTTTCACGTACGCGACCGCCGGGCCGCTGTTCATGAATTTCTGGAACCGTTCCTCGCTCTTGCGCAGCGCCGCCTCCGCCGCCTGGCGTTCCGTGGCGGTGCAGCGCAGTTCGTGGATGGTGCGCTTGAGTTCCATCTGGGCCATTGCCTGCCGGGCGAGCGCGCCCAGGCCGTCGCACTGCCGGGCGTCGAGCCGGCGCGGGCGTCGGTCGAGCACGCTGAACGTCCCCAGCGCGTGCCCGGAAGCCGTTCGCAGCGGCACGCCCGCGTAAAACCGGACGTTCGGCGTCCCCCGGACCACCGCGCATTCCGCGAATCGCGGGTCCAGCGCGGCGTCGGGCACGATGAGCAGGTCGTCCTGCCAGATCGCGTGGTCGCAGAACGTGCCCTGGCGCGGCATTTCATCCATGTCCACTCCCACGGTGGATTTGAACCAATGCCGGTGCCGGTCTACCAGGCTGATGAGGGCCATCGGCGTGCCGCAAATCTGCGCGGCCAGCCGGGTCAGGTCGTCGAAAACCGGCTCCGGGGCGGTGTCGAGAATCCCGTAGCACGCCAGTTCCCGCAAGCGGGCGGATTCATCGCCCTCCGGCCGGCGGTCGGCCGGCGGCGGGGAGGTTTTGCGCGGGCGTGGCATGACGGGAAAAATGAGCTGGACGTAGTTTGCCTCGCGGCGGGCGGTCAGATCGCGGCTGCCAGTGGCGGGAGCACGGCCGCGAGCGCGTCCAGGAATCGTCGGTTTTCTTCCGGGGTGCCGACCGAAACACGCACCCACGCCGGCAGTTTGTAGCTGTTCATAGCTCTGACGATGATCCCTTTCTTGAGCAAGTCCTCGAACACCCGCCGGCCGTCGCCGACGTTGACCAGCACGAAATTGGCAAAACTGGGCACGGATTCCAAGCCCATCTTTTCAAAGGCATTGTGCAGGAGCGTGCGACCCTCCTCGGTGACGGCCTTGGTGCGCGCCTGGTGTTCGGTGTCGGCGAGCCCGGCCAGAGCCCCCGCCTGCGCGAGGCCGTTGACGTTGAAGGGCTGGCGGGTCTTTTGCAGGATGTCGATCAGCTCGGCGGGGGCCATGCCGTAGCCGATTCGCAGGCTGGCGAGGCCCTGGATTTTGGAAAACGTCCGCAGCACGATGGCGTTGCGGCCCTCGCGCACGTAGCGAAGGGTGTCCGGCGCGTCGTCGAGGAACTCGTGGTACGCCTCGTCGAACACCACGGTGACCCCGTCGGGCACGCGGTCCATGAAACGCTCGATGTCCCCGGCGGAGACAATCGTGCCGGTCGGGTTGTTCGGGTTGGTGATGTAGACTTGCCGGGTGCGCGGCGTGATGGCGGCCAGCGTGGCGTCGAGGTCCTGCACGAAGCCGGGGAGTTCGGGCACCTCGACCGTCCGCGCGCCGAAAAGCTGGGCCATCAGGTGATAGACCGCGAAGGCGTGCTCGGACGTGACCACCTCGTCGCCCGGCCGCAGGAAAGCGTGCCCGAGGAACTCGATGATCTCATTGGAGCCGTTGCCGAGGATGACGTTTTCGCGCGCGAGGCCGAACTTCTGCGCGATGGCCTCGCGCAGGTAATAACCGCCGCCGTCCGGGTAGAGTTGCGCGCGGTTGAGGGCGGCGCGCATCGCCGCGATGGCCTTGGGCGAGGGGCCGAGGGGGTTTTCGTTGGAGGCCAGCTTGACGATCTTCTCGGGCGGGATGCCCAGTTCGCGGGCGAGATCCTCGATGGGCTTGCCGGGTTCGTAGCTGACAAGTTCGCGCAGTTGGGGGCTGGCGTGCAGCCAGAAGGGAGACGACATAAACGGACAATCTATAAGGCAATCGGCGGAAGGCAAAATGGGGGAAACAAGGTGCGCGGTCGTTTTCTTCCGCTTTGCCTTTTGCGCGAAGGGGCCCTAGAGGTTGGCGATGTTGATGCTGGGCGCTTTTTTCGACAACGTGTGGAACCGCCTCCACGGCGGGATCGGGTTCTGGACGATCTTCGGGCTGACGGGCAACGTGATGTTCACCAGCCGCTTCGTCGTGCAGTGGTACGCCAGCGAAAAGCTCAAGCAGAGCGTGATCCCCAACAACTTCTGGCACCTGAGCCTGCTGGGCGGCTTGATCAACCTGATCTACGCGCTGCACATCGGGGCAGTCCCATTTATCCTCGGTTCGCTGCTGCCGCCGATCATCGCCGCGCGCAACCTGATGCTTATTTCCAAACATCGGCCGCCACGCCCCGGCGACGGTCCGTCCGAGGCTCCGTTGCCCGATGACGGCAGTGCCGCGCCCACCGCCGCCACGCCCGGCCTGCCGCCGGCCGAAGCGCCCGTGCCGGTCGCCCGCGCGCATGGATCGCAGCCCGAGGCTGCCGGGCGGTCGTCGCGTTAGGAGATGCCGCGATCATGAAACGCCTCGCGCTTCCGTGCGTCGGCCTGGGCCTGCTGTTTTTGGAAGGATGCGTCCTGCCGAACGACCCGGCGGTCGCGGAACGCTCGGAGCGTTGGTATCGGCGCACGGATCCGGCGGCGTTCTTTGCCCGGGAACAGGCGCGCGGACGCGTGTATTTCGTCGGGATTTTCGATCCGGCGCTCGGGCAGGATTCGCCCGTGCCGGGGATCTCGCACAAGGACCCGGCGTTCCGCGTGGCGCGGACGTGGTTCGTGCCCACCGAAGCCGACCTGAACCCCGCGCGCAACCGGCGTTTCGAGGCGTCGGCGCGGGAGTTCGCGCGGCGCTATAATCCCCTCGTGCTCGCCTATCTCAAGGGGCATCCGGACGGCAAATGATCCTCCGCGCACTGGCAACCGCGCGCGGTTGCGCGTAAATTGACCGCGCCATGCACCGCGCGGGAGAAGACCTCCTCTATTTCGACAACAACGCCACCACTGCGCTCGACCCCGCCGTCGTGGACGCGATGCTGCCGTACCTGACCGAACTCTACGGCAACCCGTCGAGCGCCTACGGCTTCGGCGCGCGCGTGGGCCAGGCCATCGAGACCGCCCGCGAACAGGTCGCCGCCCTGCTCGGCTGCGAAGGGAAGGAAATTATTTTCACCAGTTGCGGCAGCGAGGGCAACAACGCCGCGATTCAGAGCGCGCTCCTCGCCGACCGCGACCGCAAGCACATCGTCACGTCCACCGTCGAGCATAGCGCGACCAAGAAACTCTGCGAAACCCTCGCCCGGCGCGGTTACGAGATCACCTGGCTGCCCGTCGATGCCGACGGCCAGATCGACCCGGCCGAGGCCGCGGCGGCGATCCGCGACGACACCGCCGTCGTGTCGCTGATGTGGGCCAACAACGAAACCGGCGTCGTTTTCCCCGTCGAACCCATCGCCTGCACCGCGCGCGAACAGGGCGCGTATTTCCACACCGACGCCGTGCAGGCGGTGGGCAAGCTGCCCGTGCGGCTGGAAAATTCGGCGATCCATTTCCTGTCGCTCGCCGGGCACAAGCTCCACGCGCCGAAGGGCGTCGGCGCGCTGTACGTCCACCGCCGGTCGCGGTTCACGCCGTTCCTGGTGGGCGGCGGGCAGGAGGACGGGCGGCGCGGCGGCACGGAAAACGTCGCGGGCATCGTCGCGCTCGGCAAAGCCGCCGAACTCGCCGGCGCGCACCTGCAAGCCGAACAAACCGCCGTGCGCGCGATGCGCGACGAGTTCGAGGCGGAGATTTTGGCGCGGGTGCCAGGGACGGAAGTCAACGGCGGCGGCGCGGCCGAGCGGCTGCCCAACACCACGAGCCTCTATTTTCCCGGCGTCGAGAGCGAGGCGATGCTCGTGCTGTTGGACAAGGCCGGGTTGTGTGCGAGCGCGGGGAGCGCGTGCGCGGCGGGTTCGCTGCACCCGTCGCACGTGTTGACGGCGATGGGTTTCTCGACCGAACGGGCGCGTTGCAGCCTGCGGTTTTCGTTCGGCCGGTTCAACACGCCCGCGCAGGTCGCGCGCGGGTTGGACATCGTCGTCGGAGCCGTCGAGAAGCTGCGGCGGAGGATGCCGGCGACGGTGGGTTAGTCACCCCGCTTGTTCGCCGCGCAACGGCGTCCAAATCGATTGGTAGGGACCGCTCTCCGAGCGGTCCCTAGACATTCCTTACAACAAATGCGGCTCGGCGCGGTACTTGCACGCAGGGTCCAGCGGAGCGGAAAGTGTCCAATCGTTATCGGGCTGCGTGTCGCGCAAACTTTCATACACCCCGGCGATCTGCCGCGCGACGACCGGCCAGGAATATTTCTCGTCCACGTCACGTCGCGCGCGTTCGGCCAACCGCTCGCGCAACGCCTGGTCGTCCAGCATCCGCGCCAGCGCGTCGGCGAGCGCGTCCGCGTCGCCCGGTGGGACGAGAAGACCGTTGACATCGTCGCGCAAACAATCGACCACGCCGACCACCGCGCACGCCACCACCGGCAACCCCGCGCTCCTCGCGGCGAGGATCGGGTTGGAAAGCCCTGCCGAATACGTCGGCGGGAC
>CALMVM010000314.1:8134-17205 GCA_937873255.1 uncultured Verrucomicrobiota bacterium
CCCGTAACCCAAACTTGAAACGGCAGCGCCCACCCCCAACCCCCGCCCGCGCTCACCGCCCCCCGCGCTGTCCGGCCCGATGCCCGAAAACACTAACTTCGAGCGCAACGCGACCGGGTGCCGCCGCTTGTGCAGCAACGCGAACGCATCCAGCAAATCGAGCGCCCCCTTGCGCCGATCCACGCGCCCGTGGTAGAGCAACACCGGCCGCGCGTCGTCGATCCAGCGTCCCTCCACATAACCCTCGCGCGGGTAAAATCGTGCCGCCTCCACCGCGCCGGGCACAATGGTGAACCTTTCCGGCGGCGTGCCGTGGTTGCCGCGCACCTCTTCCGCGAACGAACGCGAACCGATCAGCAGCGCGCCCGCGTGGTCGAGCACCGTGCGCATCGCCTCGCGGTGAGTATCACAACAATTCACGCCGACCCAATGCCCGTCCCCGCCCTGAATGGAAACGACGTTGGGCAGGCCGAGGCGCTTACTCGTTTCGAGTGCGGCCAACCCGGTCGGGTATCCGTACTGCGCGTGGAGCAGGTCGAACGGTTCCCTCTCGTGCTCCGCGACGGCGGTGGCGACCATCGTCTCGCTGTCGCGCTCGAAGTTGGCGACGGGTTTTTCCTGTTCGCCCAACGCTTCGAGGCCGATGACGCGCACGCCCGACACCGGCGGGGGCGGTCCGCCGCCGTACACGCGCGTGCCCGCCGCGTCGCCGCGATACTGGGAGATCATCGTGACCTCGTGGCCGAGCGCGGTGAGTTCGCGCAACAGGTTGCGTGCGTAAACGCTCATGCCCGAGATGGCCGGGAAATAACGGCGCGAAAAAAAGCAAATACGCATGGGGAAAATGACGAATGACGAAGCGCGGAAACGGATGAAAGCGAGGGGGGAGTACAAATGATCGACTGAGCGAGCAAGAGAACCGTGCGGTGTCAGGTTCTGCTTTCGTCATTCGTCATTCGTCATTCGTCATTCTGCATTAGGGCAACGACGTGCCGGCCCGGTTCGCGGTACAGCGGGTAGAGTGGGCCGACGACGCGGTCCAGCTCGGCCGGGTCGAACCACACCTCGCCGTCGAACGTCGCCGCTGCCTCGGGCGTCAGGCGGATCGGCAACGCGCCGGCCGGCCGGGGTTCACCAATGCCCGCGATCCGCGACCCGCGTGCAAGCAACCGGCGCAGGTTGCGCGCGCCGATGCGCCGGTACGTCATCGTCTCGACTTCCAGGCCGGGCACGATGGCTTTGAGCGCCACGGCGGGCGAACCGGGCGGCGTGAAATCGACGTACAAAATTTCCAGCCCGGCGGCGGCAAGACGTTCGGTCAGGAGAAACAACAGCGTGTCGGGATCGGGCACGGCCGTCGTCGGCAGTGAATCGAACGGTATCCGTGCACGCACGTCGAAAAGCGGGTGGCGGATTTCCTCGAAAAACTGCGCGTGGTCGAGCCGCATCCAACGCTGCATGCCGGCCAGCGCGCGGTCGTCCTCGCTGCGCATCGCCCCCGCGCCGAACGCTTCCAGATAGCCCTCCGGTGCGACAGCGCGCACGGGGCCGAGCGGACCGTGGTTGAACGCCTTGCGAGCCCGCGCGGAAACGAACTCGCGCAGAGCCTTCGCCAGCGCGCGTTCGCGGTCGGGATGAACTGCCTCGCCGCAGCCGCTCAACGAAATGGGTTGCGGCGATTGCACCGGGTCGCGGTCATAGCCGACCACGTAGAGATTCGTCAGGCCGAAACTATCGTCGGCCAGCTTCACCATCACCTCGACGCCCGCACGGTCGAGCGCACGCAAGAGTTCGCGCGTCTGCGGGTTTTGCACCAGGCGGAAATCGTCGCCGAGCGTGACGAGCAGGCCGCAGTCCATCGCGCGGTAATAGACGCTGTTGCCGTCGCGCTGGAGGAGTTCCATGACGCCGTGGGCGAGCGCGTGGGCGAACGTGGTGCCCGCGCCGAGGCCATTGGTGATCGGCACGGCCAGCGCCGCATTGCGGTCGAAATCGGGATCGAGATCGGCGTAACGCGGTGCGACGAATTCCACCGGGACAAAAACGGGTTGGCCGGAAGAGTGCTTTCGCGCTTCGACCCATTCGAGGGTCGTGACCCCGTGCGAATACGTGCTGCCAGCAGAAAGGCACAGACTGACCGGGTCAAGAACGGGTCGGCCCGCGCGCTGCAAATCCGTGAACGTCCCGCGCACGCGCGGCGCCCGGGCGAGCCATTCACGGGCGTGGTGCCACTCGACGGTCTCGCCCCACGCGCTGGCCTGCGCGGCGACGAGCGTCGGCCCATAGCCGAAGCCGTCGGAGAGCGCCCCATCCGCGCCGACGCTGGCGACCGTCCACAACGGCAATCCGAGACGATCCAGGCCGGTCTGCGTGAACTCGAAACAACGCGCGCCCGCCGCGAGCGCAGTTGCGTACGAAGCGCGATAGGCGGCGAGCGCATCCGCATCTGGGTCGGGATCGATTTCGTCCAACGGGATCGGCCCGAAGAAGGGTCGGCCGGCGAGTTGGGCATCGAAGAGCCTCAGCACCGACGCGGTCGAGCCGCCGCCGGCCGGGGCGCGCTCGAAAGTCGTGTAAACGTCCGCGAAATCGAGCGGCGCGACGGCCTGTCGATAACGGCGGACCTCCGCGTGGCTCATAGGCACGCGGCGGTTGAACGCCTTGTGCGTGGAGACCCCGCCGCCGGGCAGGTCGGCGTGGAATTTCACCATGTCTCCGGCGAAAAGGAGGCGACGTTCGCGCAGGTAAAGGATGCTCTGTCCGTCGAAGTGTCCGCCGACGGGGATCAACGTCGCGCCGAGAGCGATTTCCTGCGGCGCATCGTAGGGATGATCGACGCGGAAAGCTCCGGTCCAGGGCAGGTCGGCCGTATGGATGAACACCGCTTCCGGCGAGAAGAGTTCCTGCGCCTGCCACAACGACCCGTAGGCGTGCGGGTGCGACGCCGTGAGCCAGCGCACGCCACCGCGTTGCCGGATTAACGCGAGCGCATCGTCGGAATACCACGCGGGATTTTCAAAGAGGAGGTTGCCGCCGGGCAGCGGGATCAGATAACCGCTCGGGCCGATACCCAGCGGAGGGTCACAGTGGAATTTGAGGATGCCGTGTTCGTCCTCCTGCCAACGGGTCGTGATACGCGCGGCGGCCTGTCCGGCGGTCCAGAACTCCCAACCCGTTTCCGGAGCAGTGTGGCGGAAGTCCAGGCACACGGGGCATTGCGGCGGCGGGGCGAAATGCCGCTGCCAGAAGCCGCAGTTCGTGCAGACGTAGGGGGTCAGACCGGGGGAAATCATGACGGGTTTGCGCCGGCGGCGGCGAGCAGGCGCATCGTGTGGAGGTCGTGCGCGGGCGGGTAGGGGAATGGCGTGCCGAGACGCAGGCAGCGCGAAAATTCCTCGATGCCGACGGCGAACGGCGAGCGGTCTTCTTCCGGTGCGATGGCGATCTCCTCCGTTTCGCCGGTGCGGGCATCGACGAGTTGCAACGAGCCGCCGGGAGTCTGGCCCATCGTGTTGCGGGCGATGGCCATGGCGCGGGTGCCGATCAGTTCGAGCGTGCGCCGGGGATAATGGTCGGGGCAATTGTAGGCGACGTTCATGAGCAACAGCGCGCCGGAAAAAAAGCGGCCGATCAGCGCCGCGCCGTCGTCCACGGGATAGGAAAACACGCGGCGTTGAAAGAGGGCGCGCACCTCGGTGAGTGGCTCGTCGAGGAGGACCTGCGAGAGGTCGAGTCCGTGCGGTGCGAGATCGATGAAAGCGCCGCCGCCGGCGCGGGCGGGGTCCACGCGCCAGTTGTCGTGCGCTTGCCCGGCGATGGGTGACCAGTCGGCCGGGGTCCAGCACGCATAGTGAATGCGGACGGCAGTGATCTCGCCCAGGCGGCCGGTTGCCACGAGTTCGCGCAGGCGGCGGTGCGCGGCGTGGAACCGCTGGTCGAACGCCGTGGCGTAGCGCACCCCGGCGGCCTCGCAGGCGGCGACCATCGCTTCCGCATCGGTGAGCGTGGTGGCCATCGGTTTTTCGCAGAGAACGTGCTTGCCCGCGCGCGTGGCCCGTTCCACGAGGGGGCGGTGCAGGTGGTTGGGCGTGGCGACGTAGACGGCTTCCAGACCGGGCGTGGCGAGGAAATCGTCCAGATCGGCGTGGCGCGCCAGGGCCGGGTTCCACGGCTCGATATCCGCGCGGGCTGCCGGGCCGGGGTCACAGACCGCCACCAAACGTGCCAGCAGCGTCATCCCCATGGCCGGCGCGACGTAATCGCGCGCCACCCAGCCGCAGCCCACGATACCCCATCGGACGGGCGGGTTCAGTTGCATGGCGGGGGTGGACGGCACATCGGAAAAAAGGATTCGCCCCGGGCGGCCGGGCGGATGCAATCTCGCCGCGTCATTGATTCGGGTAATGAAGATCATCCTGAGCCGGAAAGGTTTCGATTCGTCCTTCGGCGGGGTCGCCAGCCCGATTTTGCCCGGCGACGAGATCGTGTCGCTGCCGATCCCCGAGCGACCGGCGGCGGTCATGCCCGGGACGCGGACCTACGGGCAAATTCGCACGGGAGCGTGGTCGGTCGGGCAACTCGCGTCCGACCTGACCGGCGGGCGGATCGGGCCGGACCATTTCGCCCATCTCGACCCGGACCTGAATCCGGCAAGCGTGCGGCGTGCGCGCGGTTGGCGGCCGGCGTTCGGTCAGACGGGCGCGGCCGAGACGCACCTGCAAAACCAGGGGGTCGGGCCGGGCGACGTGTTTTTGTTTTTCGGTTGGTTCCGGGAAGTGGAGCGTTCGGCGGCGGGGCGGTGGCGTTACCGGGCGAACGCGCCGGACCGGCACGTTTTTTTCGGCTGGCTGCAAGTGGCGGAACGCTTGCCGGTGGGGACGCCGGGCGGTTTGCCGAAATGGCTGCGGGGGCATCCGCACGACAAGGCGATCCCGTACGGGCGCGCGGACAGCGTGTATGTCGCCGCCGAACGTTTGCGGCTGCCGGGCGTGGCGGGCGAGTGGCCGGGCGGCGGGGTGTTCGGCAAGTACCGCCCGGCGCTGCGCCTGACGGCGGAAGGCCGCACGCGCAGCCGGTGGCGGCTGCCGGCGTGGTTCCACCCGGCGGAGGGTCGGCCGGGGTTGAGCTATCATGGCAACCCGCGCGCGTGGACGCCGGACGATGAGCACGTGTTGCTCGACACCGCCAAACAGGGACAGGAGTTCGTGCTGGACACGCGGCATTTCCCCGAGGCTGCGGCGTGGGTAGCGGGTTTGTTCGCGGAGTGAGCGGCGGGACTACCAGAGAATCGTCACGCCGTAGTTTGCAATGATCGGATCACGGCTGACGAGTCGGTAGCCTCCGCGCAGGGCCTGCGAGACGATCAATCGGTCGAAGGGATCGCGGTGGATCGTCGGCAGGGCCGCGAGGCCGAGCACGTCTTCTACTTCGATGCCGGCAACCAGCAGGCCTTTGCGGCGGTGGTCATCGAGCAGTTCGCGCAAGGGCAACCGCAGCGTGAGTTTACCGAGCTGCGCCTTGATCTGCATTTCCCACACGCTGACGATGCTGAGGTGTAACCGGTTCTGCGGGTCAAAAAACGCGCTCAACACGCGCGGCGGAAGTTGTGCCTTATCGCTGTCCCACCAAACGAAAGCATGCGTGTCGAGCAGGAGATTCATGACTCCTTGCCAAACCAAAATTCATCGGGCAGCGGATCATCAAAGTCCGGTGCCATGATCATCGCTCCCGGATGCAGATTAGCGACGCGTGGCTCGTGCAAGGGCAAAACAGGATTCGCACGCTCTTTGTCCTCCAAATCGCGCAACGCCTTGGCGATCTGCTCCCGGTCATCGGCTGAAAGACGTGGCAACTCCGCGAGGATCTCTTGCGTGCTCATGGCGCCACAAAAATAACGGACAAGCCGCCCCCCGGCAAGACCGCGCGCACGCGCATGCTACTTCCACCCCACCGCGCGCATCACTTCCAATTGAAACGCCTGCACCGGCCCGGGATGGATGATGTCCATGTCGCCCAACGCCACGTCCAGCGTGAACGCGGCGCTGCGCGCGTGCCATTCCATCTCCAACACGCGGTCCAACGAATCCGCCGCCTGGAACGCCCGCGCCTCGGGAAAATCGGCGCGGAACACCGCCGCCAAGCTGTCGCGCACCGGTCCGCGCAGGGCGGGGGGCAATTCGTCCAACGCCGCCACGCGAAACGCCTCCATCAACGGGCGCAGGTGCTCGCCGAGGAGCACGTCGCCGGCGTCCCCGGCGTCCGGCAAACGGGCGTTGTGGAGGTGGTGTGACAGGCCGGTCAAAAACGGCACGGTCGGGTCCGCGTCGAACACGCTCGCCGCCAGCACGCCGTCGAACGCGACAACCGCGCAGTGCTCGGCGTGGTTTTCGGCCGGTTCGAGCACGACGCGCGGATGGCCGGGCCGGGTCGCCCCGGCGCGGGGTTGGCCGGCGAGGAGGTAGACGAAATCGGGCGCGGCGTCCGGGGAAAAGACGGCCGGTTCGGAGGACAGGGATTCGCGCAAGGAACCGGCGAAGTCCGACGCGAGCGGACGGGCGGCGGCATCGAAGGCGCGCTCGAAAATCTCCCGGCGCACCGCCCGGGGAATCCCCCCGGCGGCGAGCACGTCTGCGTCGATCCCGGCCAAGAGGGTCGCCGCGACGGCGTGGGCGGTTTCCTCCAGGGCGACCGCGCGCGAGTTTTCCCCCGCGACCAGCCGGGCCCAGGCGCGGACGAAAGCGCGTTCCGCCCACGAGCCCGGTTGGCCGGCCACGCGGATGCGCTTGAGGTTGTTCAACTCCCGGAACAGCGGGAGCAGCGCCGCCAGTCCCGACGCCTGCGCGTTCATGCCAGCGCCGCCGTTTCACGCGCCGCGCCGACCGCCTCGGACGCGTGGAAATCCTCCCCGCGCGCGGCCCGGCGTAGGCAAGCGATGCCCTCGCGCATCAGTTCCTCGTCGATCTCGTGGACGTTGAAACCCTCGCCGACCCCGCGCAGCATCTGGATGGTCAGTTCGCCGCCGAGATGCTCGCGGAATTCGCGCAACCCCGCGAACACCTCGGGCGATTCCAGCGCCGGGTCGTAGAGCGCGAATCCGACCGCCGCGAGCACGTCGATCACGCGTTGGCAATCGTCCGCCGACAGCCAGCCTTGCAGGTGCGAATACGTCGCGTCCAGCGCGAGGCCGATGGCCACCGCCTCGCCGTGGCGCAGGCGGTAGTTCGTGAGTTGCTCCAGCTTGTGCGCCGACCAGTGGCCGAAGTCCAGCGGCCGGCTGCTGCCCATCTCGAACGGATCGCCGCCCTGGCAGATGTGCGCGACGTGCAGCCGCGCGCAACGGTGGATGAGCTGACCCATCGCCGGCAGGTCGCGGGCGGCCAGCGCGGGAGCGATTTGTTCGATGGATTCAAAAAACGCTCCGTCCTTGATGAGCGCGACCTTCACGGCTTCCGCGATGCCGGCGCGCCATTCGCGTTCGGGCAGGGTTTCGAGGAAACGCACGTCGTTGAGCACCGCCCAGGCGGGGGCGAAGGTACCGGTGAAGTTTTTCTTGCCGAACGCGTTGATGCCGTTCTTGACGCCGACGCCGGAGTCGTTTTGCGAGAGGCTCGTCGTCGGAATCCGCACCAGCCGGATGCCCCGGTGCGCGGTCGCCGCCGCGAAACCGCCCACGTCCAGCAGCGCGCCGCCGCCGATCACCGCGAGATAGGAATGCCGGTCGAGGCCGGTGTCATTGACCGCGCGGCGGATCGCCTCGGCGTGCGCGGGGTCGTTTTTGACCTGTTCGCCGCCGGGCAGGATGAGCGGGGGGCCGGCGAGGGCGAGCGCGTCGGCATGCCGCGCGAAATACGCCTCGATCAGCGGGCGTAGCGGCCGTTGGGCGTCGACCTCTTTTTCCATGACGAAGAGAACGCGCGCGGGCCGGCGTTCGTTGCGTTCACCCGCCACGACCTCGCGGAACGTCAGGTTGCCGGGCGCGAAAAGATCGGTGGTGAAATGCACCGCGTAACGGAAATGGACATGAACGTCGCCGAGGATGGTTTGCATTGGATTGGGAGACGAGGGGTTTTACGAACCCGCCCATTGTCCAGACGCACGGAAAGGCAGAAGTCAGAAGGCAAAAGTCCAGAGAGCAGAAGGAAAGCGGCGGAATTTCTGTCACCGAAATTGTAGCCCGGAGATACTTGAGGAGCGTAGTTCCTGATACTCTGTTTTTTGAACTTCTACCTTCTGACTTCTACCTTTCCGTGAACGTTCTCTACGACCTGTCGCTGTTGGGTTTCTGCAAGGATGATCCGGCCAAGATCACCGGAATGCCGCGCGTGCTCATCGAACAGGGCACGCGCTTGCAAAATGCTCTAGGTTGCGAGGTCACCTTTTGCGCGACGGAAGACGCGGAGGAAACGGCACGCTTCGTCCGCCAACACCCCGCGTTTGCCGGGGCGCGGTTCGCCAATGCCGCAGAGTTGGACGGCGCGTTCGACCATGCACAGGTTTTCCACGCGACGCACTCGGCCGTGCCCGACGCCGCGCGCAAAGATGAGCGGCTAGCCGTCGTCCAGACGATCTACGACATGATCCCGTTCCTGCTCCCGGAAACGCTGACGGCCGAGTACCGGGAATATTATGCCGACATTGTGCGGCGGCTGCGGCCGACGGATCGCGTCGTGACCATTTCCCAATCGGCGAAGGACGATTTCTGCGGCTACACGGGGTTCGCGTCTGAACGCGTCCACGTCATGCCGCTCGCAGCCAACAAGGAATTGTTTTACCCTTGCGCGGACCCGGCGCGGCTGGCGGCGGTGCGCGCGAAACACGCGATCCCGGCGGGGCCGTATTTGTTGAGCGTGTGTACGTTCGAGCCGCGCAAGAACCTCGCGCACGTCATCCGCTCCTTCGTCGCACTGGCGCAAAGCGGACAGCCGGGCGCGGACGAACTCCGCCTCGTGCTCGCGGGCGGGCGGGGTTGGATGTTCGAGCCGATCCTGGCCGAACTGACGGGCACGGCGGCCTTGCGCGAACGAATCATCACGACCGGCTACGTGAACGACGCGGACCTCGCGCCGTTGTAC
>CALMVM010000314.1:17215-17913 GCA_937873255.1 uncultured Verrucomicrobiota bacterium
GTACGGCGGCGCGCTCGGGTTTTTGTACCTGTCGCGGTACGAGGGGTTCGGGTTGCCGCCGCTGGAGGCGATGCAGTGCGGCGCGCCGGTCGTCACGTCGGATACGAGCAGCCTGCCGGAGGTAGTCGGCGACGCGGGCATTTTGCTCGGGCCCGACGACCGGGACGGCCTGTGCCAGACGATGCTCGACCTGTACAACCGGCCCGGGTGGCGCGCCACGCTGGCGGCGAGATCACTGGAACGGGCGCGGCGGTTCAGTTGGGAGGAAAACGTGCGCGGCACGGTGGAAGTCTACCGGCAGGCAGCGGAACGCTGATCCGCCGACCGTCTTTACTCGGCCGGCGGCGGCAGGAAGCGGTCCGCGACCCGGTCCACCCCCGCCGCATGTTCCCGCGACCGGCTTGTAATTCGAACTGGCCGCGTCCCGCCCCGCCTTGGTGGGATACTCGTAGTAATCAATCTAGCCGTGGTACGGCACGACCGGCTCCGCCGTGCCGAGGGTCATGATGAGCTTGCCGCCGCGCTTTTCAAACGTGCTCAGATCGGGGTTTTCCGTGTTGGGATACGATGCCAGCGCGGCGGTGTAGGTATCGATGCCCGCACCGAAATTAATTTCGGCCAACCGCTTTGATGACGGTGCGCGGCGGCACGTTGTTCTGCGTATGGCCGTCGGGGAGGGTGAGCGTGGGGGTCTTGGT
>CALMVM010000314.1:17923-18135 GCA_937873255.1 uncultured Verrucomicrobiota bacterium
CGTTTTCTTGTCCACGACGCGCGTGCCGACGAGCGCGTTCGGCGCGGTGCCTTTTTCCCGCCAAGTGCGCACGAGCGCCATCATGTCCGGCGGATGGTTGATGCCGGGGCCGTCGTCGTGGGACATGCCGGGGATGAGGTAGAACTTGAACAGCCCTTGCACCTTTTCGAGGTTGCCGAAGTGCTTCACGACCCGCTCGTAGTAATCAATCG
>CALMVM010000315.1:0-591 GCA_937873255.1 uncultured Verrucomicrobiota bacterium
CGTCGGCACGGTGGCGCGGATGCTCGGCCCCGACTCGGCCGACGCCGAGGACGTGGGCCAGCAGGTATTCCTGCGCGTGTGGAAATCGGCCGCCCGCTATGAGCCGACGGCGAAGTTCACGACGTGGCTCTACACGATCACGCGCAACCTCGTCTTCAACGAACTGCGCCGCCGCAAGCACCGTCCCGTGACCAGTCTCGACGCCGGGTTGGGCAATATGGAGGGGGGTTCGTCGTTCGGGGAGGCGTTCGGGCGTTTGGAAGACACCCAGGCCCCGTCGCCCGACGCCTCTTTGATGGAGGGCGAACTCCAAGCGGCCATCGCGGCGGCGATCAACGGACTCCCCGAGGCGCAACGCATGGCGCTGGTGTTGCGCCGGTACGAGGACTTGTCCTATGAGGAAATCGCCGAAACGCTCGGGCTGACGGTCCCAGCGGTGAAAAGCCTGCTCTTTCGCGCGCGGACGCTGTTGCGGGAAAAACTCGGGCGATATCTCGACGCCTGATAGCCGAGTCCTTTTTGTAGGGCAGGCGCACCGCCTGCCGAGTTTCGGGACGCCGGTTGCCTGTTGCACGCTCCCCGCCGTCCGTC
>CALMVM010000315.1:601-3758 GCA_937873255.1 uncultured Verrucomicrobiota bacterium
ATCACGTGGCAGGTGGTGCGCCTGCCCTACAACCGGAGAAAGAATCTCGACGCGCGTAAACGACCCGAGATATCCTCCGCCCCCATATGACGACCGGACCGCGCGAGGAAATGGTGTTGGCGATCCGGCGCGGGCTGTTCGACCAACTCGGCGATTTTCAGGGACTCAGCTTCGACGTGCCCCGCTACCTGCCGCCGATCCTGGCGCGGGAGAATAATTTCTTCGTGTCGCGTTCCAGGGCGGAAACCGATCCCGGTCTCAAGCAGATCATCCCTTACGTCATCCTCACCCACGCGGGCCGCGTGCTGCACTACGTTCGCGGCAAAAAAGGCGGCGAGAAACGGCTGATCGCCAAGGGCTCCATCGGCATTGGCGGCCACCTCAACGACGCCGACGAGAACTTGTTCTCCTTCGACCAGCGCGCCTACCTCGCGGGCGTCAAGCGCGAGGTGGACGAGGAACTCATCGTCCAGAGCGGCTACCAGAACCACATCCGCGCCCTGCTCAACGACGACTCCAACGAGGTCGGTCAGGTGCATCTGGGGATCATCCACGTCTTCGAACTCAGCGGCGACCAGGTGTCCAAACGGGAGGCGCAAATCACGCAACTTTCCTTCCTGACGCCCGAGGAACTCCACGCCCGCCGCGACCAACTGGAAACGTGGTCGCAGCTTTGCGTGGACAACTTGGAACGACTGCTGGCCGCCGAAGGGGGATAAGGAGATCGCCCGCCTCGGCAGGTGTGTCAGGTCGTTCGCGTGTTGTCGGGCCGGCGTCTCGTTTGACGGATGGTCCTGGATTGTTCCTGAGACGCTGTTTCGTGAATTTCCACTTCGATCCCGATTCACCGTTGACGTGGGGCGCGTCGCCGTCGCCTCGGTGTGGCTCACGTTCGGCGTGGTTTTCAAGGCGGCCAATCTCGTCCCCCGGCACCGGCGGATCATCGCACGGATTCTTGGGGAGTCGTGGACCGGCATCGCTACGGCGGCCGTCGCGCTGGGCGAAGCGGGCATCGCACTGTGGATGCTTGCCGGGATCGCTCCTTGCGCCTGCATGGCCGTGCAAACCGCCGCCATCGTGACGATGAACGCGCTCGAAATCCGCCTCGCCCGCGACCTCCTGCTCTCGCCACGCCTGATGGTGGCGGCGAATCTCCTGTTCCTCGCTTTCGGCTGGTGGATCGTCCTGTCCCCGCGTCGCTGACGAGGTTCCCATCGACAGGCAACGACCTGCCTTCGGTTCCTCTCTGGGTTATGACTACTACAAACCGTAGTGCCGCTCGACGTTCGTCGAGCCGGGAGTCTCGTCCTTCACCGACAGTCCGTACATCTTCTTGAACCGCTCGCGCGCTTTCAACACGTCCGGCCGGATCTCGTCGAGGATTTTCTTCAATTCCGCCTGTTTGCTGCCGTCGCCGAAAATCCCGTCGCCGAGGCCGAGGGTGTTGTCGATGACCATCGTGAGCAGCGCGTTGTCGCCGGTGGCCTTGTCGGCAAGGTCGGCCATTTCCCAGAGGATGGACAGGTAGCGCAGGCATTTGGTCAGATCGCGCTTCGAGCCGTAGTCGGGGTAATCGTTGGAATACAGCGTCGCCAATTTCACGAACGTCGCCGGGTCCATGTACTTGTCGGCAGCCTGCAGCAGCGCGCTGACCGATTTCGTTCCGGCGGCGACATCGCCGGCCGGCCTCGGCGATTTCAGGAAAACGTAATACTCGGCCAGTCCGCGCCGGGAGTTTTTCTCCTTGGGGTTGGCGGCGATGGCTTGCACCGCCGGGAGTTCGAGCGCTTTGATCTCCTCCTTTTGGGCCATATAACTCTTCAATTCATCCACGGTGCCTTGGGCCAGGGCGGCTCCGGTGTGAAAAACGAACAGGACGCAAGCGGCGAAAGCGGGGAGGGTTTTCATAAAAACAGCTTCGGGCGGAACGGCCGGCAGCCGTTAGGCTTGCAAAGTATTTACCCGCCACCAAGGTGGCGGCAACAAAAAAGGGACGAGCCTCGCGGCCCGTCCCCTTCTGTAGGGAATCTGTGTTTCGACGAACGATCAGCGCGAGTACAACTCGACGATCAACTGCTCGTTCACAATCGGCGCGATCTCCTCGCGCGACGGGATGCGCGCCACCGTGCCGCTCATCGCGTCGCGGTTGATCGTCAGCCAATCGGGGACCGGCACGATCTGGGTCAGGTCGAGGTTGCGCATCGCCAACTGTTTCGACTTCGGCTTGTCGCGCACCGTCACCACGTCGCCGGACTTCACGTTGAAGGAGGAAATGTCCACCTTCGTGCCGTTGACCGCCACGTGCCCGTGGCCGACCAACTGACGCGCGCCGCGCCGGGTGTTGGCGAAGCCGAGGCGGAAGACGACGTTATCGAGACGCGTTTCGAGGAGCTGCAAAAGGGTCTCGCCCGTGACGCCGCGGCGGCGGAGCGCCACCTCGAAGTAGCGGCGGAACTGCCGTTCCATCAGGCCGTACATGTAGCGCAGCTTCTGCTTCTCGCCGAGCGCGATGGCGTACTCGGACTGCTTGCGGCGCGAACCCTTCGGCCCGTGGATGCCGGGCGGGTAGTTCTTGCGTTCGAGCGCCTTCGACGGGCCGAAGATCGGCACTCCGTAGCGGCGGCTGACTTTCGTTTTGGGACCGGTGAACCTTGCCATAGAATCAATTCGTTAATTTCGGGATCGTGGCAACGTCAGACGCGGCGCTGCTTCGGGGGACGGCAGCCGTTGTGCGGCACGGGGGTCACGTCCTTGATGACGGTCACTTCCAGGCCGATGGCCTGGAGCGCGCGCACGGCCGATTCGCGGCCCGCGCCGGGGCCCTTGACCCGGACTTCGACTTCCTTCAGCCCGTGGCCCATCGCCTGACGGCTGGCGTCCTGCGCGGCCATCTGCGCGGCGTAGGCCGTGCTCTTGCGCGAGCCCTTGAAGCCCACCTTGCCGGCCGAGGACCAGCCGATGACGTTGCCGTTGAGGTCGGTGATCGTCACCGACGTGTTGTTGAACGTGGAGAAGATGTGCGCGATGCCGACGATGACGTTCTTGGCACCCTTGGCCCGGACGATCTTGGGCTTCTCGACATCGTTGGGGTCGAGCGAGAGGTTCTCCGCCGGCTTGGCGGCCTCGGCGGCGGGAGCGGCGTCCTTCTTGCCGGCAC
>CALMVM010000316.1 GCA_937873255.1 uncultured Verrucomicrobiota bacterium
TCGTCAGCCACGGCTCGAGCAGGACCATCTCGCGGGTTTGCTGGCCGGCGGTGACGATGAGCGGGGTTTTGTTGTACCAGGCGGTGGCCAGGTTGCCGAGGCCGTTGCCCGTGCCGGCCACCGTGTGCAGGTTAACCAACACGGGCTTGCCGATGCCCTGCGCATAGCCGTCGGCCATGGCGACGACGCTGGCTTCCTGCAAGCCCAGCACGAAGGTGAAATCCTCGGGGAAACCTTTGAGGAAAGTTTCCTCGGTCGAGCCGGGATTGCCGAAGACGGTGGTCAACCCGAGGCGGCGCAGCAGGTCGTAGGTTTGGTCGCGGACGGTGTGGGAAAAGATCATCGGTGTTTTCTTGGGTCGAGCGGACGGCGTTGCGTGTGTGACTTACTGGAAAAGAGGCTGAAGCCGGATCACGGATCAGACCGCGCCGAAGGTCACCTTTGGACCCTTAAAGGCGGTTGGTGATGCCTTGGAGCCGGGCTCCAGGCAGGTGTCGGGTTCGTTGCCGAGATGGCCGGCGTTGTTGTCGCGGATGGTTGAAGGTTTGTACCTGGGGAGAGGATTGATGATTGGGAGAGCTGATTGAGCAATGAACGGAGGGTAGCCAACGGATTTCATTCGGTGGACGACGGACAGCAAGGGGCCTGCAAGAAGCGGAATGAGCGAACCAACGACCTCGCAAGTTTCGCATTATTTCTCCCACCCATTTGTTACGCGGCTGCCCGAGTGAAATTTGTTCCCCGTATTCGGCGGGAGAGAAGAGGCGGATTGCTTTGATTCGCAGAAAGTAAATTTTTTCGCACCACACGAACACAGCCGCCAGCGGCGATGGCTCAGTGGGTGTTGCTTGAGCGGGTAGCGCTGATGAAGAGGTTCACCGCGCCGAGCCCGCCGGTGCCCGCCGCAGGAAGAGCACGCGGCCAGTCGATTGCTCCAACCGGCGCACTTGGGTGCTCACGGCAGGTTGGGTCAAATGGGGGGCCGACGTAGAAAACGAATTATAAAGCACGATAAGACGCCGGGAGGCTGTTTTCGTCCACCGTTCCAGCGTTCAATCATCCGCGGCGTGCGGAGCATTCTTATGGAAGCGTCCCTCGTCCAGTTCAGCATCCGCTCGCAAGCTGGTAGTCATGCGTCCGTAAAGACGCTTGACCATGCCCCGCCGCACCATCCCTTTCCGACGCTGAGCTTGCCAGTCTACTCGCCCTGCCCGACACGGAAGCAGAGGCGATCCGTCGCTACGCCTTTAGCGACGCCGATCGCCTCCCGCCACTCACCTGACTGGACGACCACCCTCCCCGTGATGCGAGGTCACCGAGCCACGATCTTCAGATCCAACGTGATCAGGTCATTGACCAAATTCCGGCCAAGCTTCTCGTAAAACTTTCCCGAGCCGTAGAGCACGTTCCACGCGGTACGATCCAGATCGAAATTCGCCCGGCCCACCAAGCTGCCGTTGCCGGTCGGCGAGCGGCCGATCATCGCCGGAAACGCCAGCGGTTTTTCCACCCCTTTGAGGGTGAAACGTCCGTTGATGCCGTAGTTAGGTTCACCCGGCGTGACCCCCGCAATCTCCGTCGCGCCTTCCAGTTGAAAGGATGCCGTCGGATACTTGGCCACGTCGAAGAAATCGTCACTGGCCAAATGGTCATGCAACATCTGCTTCATCTTCGAGTCCGTGAGGTCGAGATTGCGGATGCTGGTCATGTCGAGGTCGAATTGTCCTGCGACCACACGTTCGCTGCGCAGTGTGATCGTGCCGCCGGGCAGGAGAGACATGGTTCCATAGTGCTCGCCCACCAGGCTGCGGCCGACCCATCCCATCACACTCTGCTCGGGATCGACGGTGTACGCCCGATCTTCCAAAGCGGGCGGATCAGTGGGCAGTCCGCTGCCCTCCACGCACTCCCCGGCGGCTTGCCACTCCGCCAGGCCACCCCGGAAGTCGAAGACGGTCGCAAATCCGGCGGCCAGCAGTTTCCCGGCCGCCGTGGCCGACGCCAGAGACCGTTCGCTCGCGCCGTAGACCACGATGGTCGTGTCGTGTGGCGGTGCGCCATCCGTCGAGGCTCCCGCAGCCTTGGCGCGCACCCCGTCCAACGCGGCGACCTGGTCGAGGAAAGTCATCTCGAACACACAAGCGTTCTGCGCCTCCGGCAGATGTACGGCGTCGAAATCTTCCCGGAGGCCCGTGTCGATGAGAACGAATTCACGACGTTGATCTATCTGGGCTTTGAGGTCCGCGAGGCGAATGATTTGAGAGGGCATCGGTGTTGATGGTAGGGAAAAGTTCGGAGTTCTCCAAGTGTCCGTTTGCGGGCGGCAAACTCGCTGCCGTTGTCGCTGCAAAGATGAGCAGGTGAACGGGGCGGCGGTGACATCAGAGGCGAAGTTCAGCAAGCCAACGCGAGACGGCTTGCACGTCGGCGTCGACAAATTCGTGGCCGCCGGCATATCAGGATTGCTGAACCTGTGCTCCGCAGCGTTGGAATAGGGCCACCAGTTGTGCGACGTTCTCCGTCGGGACAATTGGATCGTGCCGCCCGGCGCAGACCGAGATCGGAGTGTTCGCCAAAGCCGGATGGATCGGCGGGATCAACAGCACCATCGGACGAAGCAGGGCCGCGCCAAGTTGGAGTAACCGAGAGCGAAAACCCGGCGATCATCGAAGCCGTAAAGCGTCGCCGCCCCCGCGACAAAGTCCGCGAGTTCGTGAGCAAGGCGAATGACATCGGCCTCGTCGAAAACACTCTCGGCCAAGCGTTGGAAGAAACGGGGCGAATGCCCGCCTTCGAGCACTTTGCCGCGCGGGCAGCGTGCCTGACAGGTCGCCGTGCCAAATGTAGTACTGCGCATGCAGCGTGCGCTCGGCGGCGTCCGCCAGATGCACGCTCGCGGCGAAGGCGTCGCGGCCGTCGGGCAAAGTGAACACCCCGGAGTCGGCGGGCCGCGACGGGGGGAGTGGATCTCGTTGAGCAGACGGGATGCGTGTGCCCGGCAGCACGATCAGAAAGTCCGAGCTGGGACTCTCAAAAGAATTTCCGCGCAAATCAAGCTTGTGGTCACGAATAAGGACGAAATGATGCAAACAATCCCGATTGTTGGTCGGCGACTCACACCGGGCGTGTTAGCCGCTTTTCTCTGCGCGACGGCGCTATTTTGGACGGCGAGTGCGAGCCGCGC
>CALMVM010000317.1 GCA_937873255.1 uncultured Verrucomicrobiota bacterium
CGGGCTTGCCGCCAACGATGGGCAGCACACTTTCGCGCGCGCGGATCTCCTCATCGGGCACTTCCATGTAAGCCGCAGACAACACCGCCAGGTCCGCCAACTGCCCGACGCTCAGGCCACCCTTCTTGCCTTCCTCACCTGAGAACCATGCGCTGCCCTGTGTATATAGACGCAGAGCCTCTAGGCGGCTCATGCGGTTTTCTTCCGGGTAAAGCTCCAACCCGCCGACCGTGCGACCAGTCACGAGCCAGTAGAGGCTCACCCAAGGATTGTAGCTGGCCACCCGCGTGGCGTCCGTGCCCGCGCCGACCGGGATGCCCATTTCCAACATCCTCCGCACCGGCGGCGTGCGCTTCGCAGCCTGTGCGCCGTAGCGATCCACGAAGTACTCGCCCTGGAACGCCATCCGGTGCTGCACGGCGATGCCGCCGCCCAGCGCCCGGATGCGCTCCAGGTTGCGGTCCGTCACCGTCTCCGCGTGGTCGAAGAACCAGTGTAACCCGTCAAAGGGTACGTCTCGGTTCACGGCCTCGAACACGTTGAGAAAACGCTCGATGCTCTCGTTATAAGTCGCGTGCAACCGGAACGGCCAGCGGTTAGACGCCAGCAAGGTCACCACGTCTTTCAACTCGCCCTCCAAGCTCGCGGGCAGGTCGGGACGCGGCTCCAGGAAATCTTCGAAGTCGGCGGCCGAGAACACCAGCATCTCCCCCGCCCCGTTGACGCGGTAGAAGTCGTCACCCTCGCCGGGCTTGGTCATCTTGATCCACTTGGCGAAGTCTTCCTTCTCCTGCTTCGGCTTCTGGGTAAAAAGGTTGTACGCGATGCGCAAGGTCATCTCGCCGCGCTTGTGTAGTTCGCTGATAACCTCGTAGTCGTCCGGGTAGTTCTGGAAGCCGCCGCCCGCATCAATGACGCTGGTCAGCCCCAAGCGGTTCAACTCACGCATGAACTGGCGCGTGCTGTTCATTTGGTACTCGACCGGCAGCTTCGGCCCCTTGGCGAGCGTGGCATACAAGATCGCCGCGTTGGGCCGCGCGATGAGCATCCCGGTCGGGTTGCCCGCCTTGTCGCGCTGGATCTCGCCGCCGGGGAACTCGGGCGTATCCTTGCCGTAGCCCACTGCCCGCAACGCCGCCCGGTTGAGCAACGCGCGATCATACAGATGCAGCACGAACACCGGCGTATCCGGCGCAGCGGCGTTAATCTCCTCCAAGGTCGGCAAGCGCCGCTCGGCAAACTGGAACTCGTTCCAACCGCCGACGATGCGCACCCACTGCGGGGTCGGCGTGCGCACTGCCTGCTCGCGCAGCATCCGCAGACCGTCGGCCAGCGAGGGCACGCCGTCCCAGCGAAGTTCCATGTTGTAGTTCAAACCGCCGCGGATGACGTGCAGGTGGCTGTCGTTCAAACCGGGAATGACGCGCCGTCCGCCCAGGTCGATGACGCGGGTGTTCGGGCCGCGCTGGAACTGATCGGCGTTGTCCACGCCGACGACGCGGCCGTCTTTGACGACGAGTTCGCGGGCCTCGGGTTTCTGTGGGTCGAGCGTGGTAATGCGCCCGTTTTCGAGGATGAGGTCAGGAATCATTTTTGTGGATGTAGCCAGGGGTTGAGCAGACGGGTGACCAGCGGCATGACCGCCCAGGTCAGGGCGGCGACCATGGCCGCATCGAAGACGAGCGAACCGAGCGAGAAAGACCACGCCTTGGTCAGCGTGCCGAGCGAGAGGCCGAGCGCCATTTGCGTCGGGTAGACGCCGAGGAACGTGGCAACGAAGAGCTTGCCTTTCGGCAGCGGGCGCAGCGGGGTGCCCGGCAAGGTGAACCAGCTTTCCAGGCCGGTGAGTTCCTCCGTGCGTGCCTCGCCTTCGGTGAGCGTGGCGACGCGCTCGCTCCACGCGCGGTACTCGGGCGAGGAGCGAAACGCCGTCAGCGCGTCGCGTTGGGCGAATCGGCGCACGATGCCGTACTCGCGTGACCCGCTGCCGGGCGCGGGCCGCAGGACGTGGACGCCCAACTGCCCAGCTTGCGCGAGCGAGAGTTGCACGAACTCGTGCAACGCCTCCTCGAACGCCGGTTCGCTGCCGGCGCGCACCGTGCGGGTGATGCTCACCGTGATGGCGGTCGGGTCGTCCATTAGAATACGGGTCGCTAAGTTTCGGATGTTAGTGTCCGGCCTTCGCGGGCACGACCTGGGGCTTCTGCGCGGACTGCGCGCCCTTGTGGACCATCGTGACGGCGTACTCGATGCCGATGCCGTACGCGCCACCCTGCTGCTTGATGAGGCCGGTCAGGTTGCCGTAGTGTTCCTGGCGCGCCCAGTCGCGCTGCCATTCGAGCAACGCCGGGATTGTCGTCACGCGCGTCGCGCCCGCCTGCACCATGCGCGAGAGAGCCGCCTCGTGCGCCGCGACGCTGGTGCCCGCGCAGCAATCCTCCACGACGTAGATGTTATAACCCTGCCCGAGCATCTCGATGGTGGGCCAGGTGATGCAAACCTCCGTCCAGAGGCCGCACATGAGGATGTTCTTGCGGCCGGTGGCTTCGATGGCCTTGCGGAACGCCGCGTCGTCCCAGGAGTTCATGGACGTGCGCTCGATCACGGGTTGGCCCGGGAACACGTCAAGGAGTTGCGGCCAAGTGTAGCCGCTGAAGCTTTCGGTCTCGACGGAGGTGAGGATCGTCGGCACGTTGAACTCCTTGGCGACCTTGGCGAGGAGGGTGACGTTGTTGAGCAGTGTGGCGCGGTCGGCGCTGGCGACGCCGAAGGTCATCTGCGGTTGGAAGTCGATGAAGGCGACGGCGCTGTCTTCGGGCGTGTAGAGTTTGTGGTACGGGTTCATGTGGGTTGGTAGTTAGTTGATGTTAGGAGCCTGTGTTCGCTTATCTCAGGAAGGCGCAGGGGGATGTTTCACGCAGATTTGCAAATGGTTTTTCGTGGCATCGGTCCGCGCTGGGTCAGACGCCACGTCATCGGAATGGAGGCGAGCCGGCTCCGGCAGGGAACGGGTTCCGAAAGTCAGCAGCGAGACGCCGCCAAATTGTCAGGAAGCATGGCAGCGATGTTTCAGTCCTATGGCCGCTCTTCGCATGAACCCGCCTGAAACAAAGCGGGCTGCTTGTCTGAGATAATCGTCGAACCCATCCCGCCCCTTCTCGCTATGCACGACCTCACATCCGCCGACGATCTCCTGCGGGCCGCTTTCCCCAAACTCGATGACTCGCAAATCGCCGTGCTCGAACGCGCGGGCACCCGCCGACAATGTTCCGGTGGAGAATTTCTCTTCCGTACGGGCGACGTGGACCTGAGCCTCTACGTCATCCTGGCAGGTGAGGTGGAAGTCTTCGGCCTGCACGATTGCGAGGAAACCAGCGTCGTCGTCTCCGGCCCGCGCGACTTCGTGGGTGACGTATCGATGCTCGTGGGCGGGGCTGCGGTCATCAACGCGCGCTGCCAAGGTGCCGTGGAACTCATCGAGGTGCGCCACCGCGAACTGCGTCGCGTCCTGGCTGAGGTCACTTTCGTGAGCGAGCCCATCGTGCGCGCGTTCTTGGCCCGCCGCGCCCGGCTCGAAGCGGGCGTGCACGGCTTCATCGGCCTCCAGGTGCTCGGTGCGGCGGACTCGCACGCCGCGTTCCACCTACACGACTTCCTGACGAAAAACCACATCCCCCACCGCTTCACCGACGCCGACGGCGAGGAGGGGTTGGCTCTCGCCCGCCGCCTCGCGCTCACGCACAACCAACTCCCCGCCGTGGTGATCGACGACGGCGCGACCGTGCTTGCCCGACCGACCTTGCTGGAACTCGCCCGCGTGGCCGGCACGCGCAAGCCTCTGCCGCGCCGTGATCCTGCCGCCGCGGCGTCCGACCGCTCCGTGGATCTCGCCATCGTCGGCTCGGGTCCCGCCGGACTGGCGGCGGCCGTGTATGCGGCGAGCGAGGGCCTCTGCACCTTGGTCCTGGAGAGGTTCGCCCCCGGCGGGCAGGCGGGTAGTTCCTCGCTCATCGAAAACTTCGTCGGCTTTCCCACGGGTGTCAGCGGCGCGGATTTGACCAACCGGGCTTACTTGCAGGCCAACCGCTTCGACGCGCGCTTCTACACGCCCGCCCAAGTCACGAGCCTGCGCTGGCAGGGACCGACCCTGCCCACGATCTTAGAACTGGACGACGGCGAAAGCCTCGAAGCCCGCTGTGTGCTGATCGCCACCGGGGCGCACTACCGGCGGCTGGATGCCGTCAACCGCGAACGGTTCGACGGCTCGGGCGTGTACTACGCGGCCACGCAGATGGAGGCGGCGTTTTGCGAGGGGGCAACCGTGATCATTTGCGGCGGGGGCAACTCCGCTGGCCAGGCTGCCATGTATCTTTCCAGCAAGGCTGCGAAAGTGCTGCTGGTCATTCGCGCTGCCGACCTGCGCCGCTCCATGAGCAGCTATCTCTCGCGCCGGGTGGAGACGAAGGAAAACATCGAAATCCTTGCCGACACCGAGGTGCGCCGCATGGACGGCGGCACGCACCTGCGGGCCGTGGAGTTGGAAAACGTGCGCACCGGCGAGCGCCGCCGGGTGGAAACGCCCGCCGTCTTCTGCCTGATCGGCGCACAGCCCCGCACGGACTGGCTGCCGCCGGAAATCGTGCGCGACGCCAAGGGTTTCGTTCTGACCGGCCGCGAGGTGTTCGACTCACCCCATTGGATCGGAGCCGCCCGCCAGCCGTGTTCGCGGGAAACGAGCTTGCCGGGGATCTTTGCGGCCGGCGACGTGCGCAGCGGCAGCGTCAAGCGTGTGGCAGCGGCGGTTGGCGACGGTGCGACGGCAGTCGAGTGTGTGCACGAGGTGCTGGGCACCTATCTCTGAGCACGCTCTTGGCGCACGGGCATCGACTGGTCGTAGAGACGTAGCATTTGGCGTCGCCGCCAACGAGGAAAATCACAGGCTCGGGATGCCTTGCCGGCGAGGAAATCGGCGACCCGATCCGCGTTGCCAGCACGGCGTTCCACGGGTAAAATGCAAGGTCGGAGATGCCGAAACGCCAAGCAACGGGACTCATTGTGCGAAACTCACAGATTTTATCCATGTTTCGGTAAAATCAGGCCATGGAATACCAGATCACCATCAGTCCAGAAGGGAGCGTTGAATATCACGTAGTGTCGTTGCTTTATGATGTTTGGGAGGATTACAATTTTTACAGACGCGAGGCAGGTGACATCGATAAGAACGCCGATCCACTCAAGTACAAGCGTGCGGTACGTTCGGCTGTTCTGTGTTTCTTTAATTACTTTGAAGGCGTGCTCAACCGTTGGATCATTCGGTTGGGAACAGCTCAGACAATCCTTGAGAGGATGTTTTTCAAGGACAAACTCGAAATAATCGAGACGCGGCCGAATGTGCGCGCACTGGACTTCGACGGAGCGCGATTGCTGAGGAACGACATATCGCACATTCAGAGCAACAACAGCGATCTCGAAATCATGGATCACTTGCTCAACGGTGACTTCTTCGAGACGGCGGACAGACTCGTATCATGGATGCACCAGGCGAGCGCACGGCTCCAGTACGAATGTCATCCTGATGTGCCAGCATTCATGGACACTCTGCTGCATCCAGAGGAACCGGTATCGTCGGGAAATACATCAAGCACGATCCCGAACTCTCTGTAGTTCCTACAAGGAACACGTGATTCGATTTCGTCCGGAGTAGCTAGCTTTGCTCAGAGGGCTTCACAGAGATATTCGCTCCCTAAATTAGGGAAGGCCGTTGACGAGACCCTCACGTGACGGAGTTGTTCAACGCCGGGTAGTCGGTGTAGCCAACCTCCGTGCCGCCGTAAAAAGTAGCGCGGTCGTATCGGTTCAGCGGATTCCGGCCTTGAAACCGCTGCACGAGATCAGGGTTGGAGATGAACAGGCGGCCAAAGGCCACGGCGTCGGCTTCCCCGTCTCCGATTGCTCGTGCGGCGCTGGTGTAATCGTGGCCGCCAGCCGAGACCAGCCGGGTGTCACCCGTTAGAAAGGGACGGAAGTTGCGCGAGAGCAGTCGTTGGTCGTAGTCGGTGCGCTCGGTGTGACCGGCCACACGCGGCTCGACGAAATGCAGGTATGCCAGTTGGAAGCGGGCCAGCTCGCCGACCAGGTACGAGAACACGCCCCAGCGGTCGGGATCGTCCACGCCGCCGTAGGTGTTGGCGGGCGAGAGCCGCGCGCCCACGCGGTCGCGGCCCCAAACCGCCGTCACCGCGGCGACGACTTCCAGATAGAAACGGGCCCGTTTCTCCACGCTGCCGCCGTAGCGGTCGGTGCGTTGGTTGGAACCCGCCAGAAGGAACTGTTCGAGCAGGTAGCCGTTCGCGCCGTGGACCTCCACGCCATCGAAGCCGGCGGCTTTGGCCAAGGTAGCCCCGCGCCGGAACTCCTCCACGATCCCGGGAACCTCGTCGGTTTCGAGCGCGCGGGGGACGACGCGTGGCTTCATGATCCCGGAGGGCACGGGTGATTCGCCGCCGCTCGCCAGGGCGCTGGGAGCCACGGGCAGCACGCCGCCGGGTTGCAGGTCGGGATGCGACTGGCGGCCGACGTGCCAGAGCTGGCAAAAAATGCGTCCGCCCGCCTCGTGCACGGCGCGGGTGACCAGTTGCCACCCTTCGGCCTGCGCTTCGGTGTGGATGCCGGGTGTCTTGTAATAGCCGTGACCATACGGCGAGACCGGCGTGGCTTCGGTGATGATCAGACCCGCCGTGGCGCGTTGACGGTAGTAGAGGGCATTCAGCTCACCCGGAACGTTACCGGGCATCGTCGCGCGCATCCGCGTCAGCGGGGCCATGAAGACGCGGTTGGGCAGCGTGAGCGGACCCAGCGTCAACGGGGTAAAGAGATCGACTGACATGCGGATAGCGGAGCGATGCTCGGTAAACGTTTTTCGGCGAATGGTTCGCTCCCTGTTCAAGATTGCAGGAAGGCCAGCAGGTCGGAGTTGAGTTGGTCCTTGTGCGTGTCGGGGATGGCGTGCGGCGCGCCGGGGTACACTTTGAGCGTCGCGTTTGGCACGAGCTTGGCCGTCCGGCGGCCCGTGAGGTCGATGGGCACGACCTGATCGTCATCGCCGTGGATGACCAGGGCGGGCACGTCGATCTTCTTGAGGTCTTCCCTGAAATCCGTGGCCGAGAACGCCGCAATGCAGTCGTAGAGGTTCTTGTGGCCGGCCATCATGCCCTGCATCCAGAACGTGTCGATCATGCCCTGGCTCACCTTGGCACCCGGACGGTTGAAACCGTAAAATGGACCGGCGGCAAAATCCTTGTAGAGCTGCGCGCGGTTGGCGACGCTGGCGGCAC
>CALMVM010000318.1:0-226 GCA_937873255.1 uncultured Verrucomicrobiota bacterium
ATCCACGGCTCACGCCGTGGGCTAAATTCTTACGCCCCTGCCGGGGCTGCGGAGATCGTCGCTGTCACTGAGAACGATTCAGGCAAAAAACGCCCCTTCCCGTCCGCGGTCCCCGCCCCAGGCGGCAGAAAATTCCCCGCTTCCTGCCTCGCCGAAACGCGCATACAAAATTCTCAAAGCTATCATTCTGCAATGTAGCGAATTACAAAATGGTATCGCCCTGCTG
>CALMVM010000318.1:236-10988 GCA_937873255.1 uncultured Verrucomicrobiota bacterium
TGTGCACGAGCCAATAAAGCAGATCGTTTCCGATGCTGGCACGCCCGTTGCTAAATGAGAATGCATGATTGATCGGCTCTTCTCAGGCGGCACTTACGAGGCGGTCAAGCACCAGCTTGATCTGACCGCCCAACGCCACGAAGTGCTCGCCGGCAACATCGCCAACGTCGAGACCCCCGGCTACCGCCGCCTCGACCTCGACCGTACCAGCACGGCCGATTTCCAATCCCAGCTCGCCCACGCCGCGCGCACCGGCGACTTCTCGCGCGTCCCGGCTTCGACCCATCACGCCGCGCACGTCGCCGCCGACCCCAACGCGCGCAGCATCCGCCAGGACGGCAACAACGTCGAGATCGACCAGGAACTCCTCGCCATGAGCCAGAATACCACGGAATACGGCGTCATGACCGAGTTCGCCAGCAACTCGCTCAAGCAACTCAAAATGGCGATTTCCGGCTCGGTGCAATCCTGATCCCCGCCGCCTCTCCCGCCATGAACTTCCTCACCGGCATCGACCAGAGTTCCAGCGCGCTCGCCGCCGAGCGCACGCGCCTGGAAACGGTCTCCTCCAACATCGCCAATGCCCACACCACGCACGGCGCGGACGGCCATCCGTATCACCGGCGCGTCACTTCCTTTCAAACGGTGATGGACGCGCAGCATCACGGTGCGGCGGGCGTGCAGGCGGTGGCGATTTCCACGGACAAAACTCCCGGCCAGCGCGTCTACCAGCCCGGCCATCCCGACGCGGACAAGGACGGGTTCGTGGAAATGCCCAACGTGAATCTCGCCTACGAGATGGTCGATCTGATGAGCGCCTCGCGCGCCTACGAAGCCAATCTCGCCGTCGTCCAAAACGCCCGCCAGCTCGCCAACCGCGCGTTGTCCATCGGTAAATAACCTCACCATCTCCCCCCGCCCGCCCCTTTTTATGATCGGCTCCATCGGCAGCACTTCCCTGAACGTCTTCCCGCCGCGCCTGGCGGAACTGAACCGCGATCTGCCCACCGGCAAAACCGCCGCGTCCTTGCAGAATTCCCTCGGGCTCGAAAACACCCTCACCCCCAGTGGGGTCACCTCGACCGCTGAAGTACGCGGTTTGTTGCCTGCCACCGCGACGGGTCAAGCCACCGGCGCGAACTTTGGTGACGTGCTCAGCCAAGCGGTCAGCGGCGTCAACGGCGTCATGCAAAACGCCGAGGTGCAAAAGGCCCGCGTGATGAGCGGCGACACGAACAATCTTCACCAAGCCATGATCTCGATGCAGGAAGCCAACGTGGCGTTCAGCCTGATGACGGAGGTGCGCAACAAGCTGGTCGAATCGTACCAGGAAATCATGCGGAGGCAGGTCTGACCCGGCCGCGCGGCATACCACTCTCCCGTCGCTGTCACGTTCCTCCCTGATCCATGTCGAAACTTCCGCAACAATTCCTGGCCCTCTGGCGGCAACTGGGCCTCAACCAGCGCGTGTCGCTCGCGCTGGCGACGGTGGCCGTGTTCGCCACGATCACCGGCCTGGTCATGTGGAGCCACCGGCCGCGCATGCAGCTCCTCTACGGCCGCCTGTCGCAGAAGGACGCCGCCGAGGTCGTCGCGGCGATCCAGGCGCAGGGTGTCTCGTACGAGATCGGCGCGGGCGGCCAGTCCGTCTACGTCCCGGCCGACAAGGTGTACACGCTGCGCATGGACCTCGCATCGAAAGGACTCCCTAATGCGGACGGCATCGGGTTCGAGATTTTCGACAAGAGCAACTTCGGCGTCAGCGACTTCGTGCAGCACACGAACTACCTGCGCGCCATCCAGGGCGAACTCACCCGCACGATCAGTCAGCTCAACGGCGTGCGCGCCGCACGGGTGATGGTCGTCATGCCCGAAAACAAACTCCTCCTCAGCGACAATAAAACGCGCCCGACGGCCTCGGTGTTCGTGGACGCGGGCTCGGCGGGGATTTCGACCGAGTCGGTAAATTCGATCCGCTTCCTCGTGGCGAATTCGGTCGAGGGCATGAAGGTGGACGACGTGGCCGTCGTGGACAGCATGGGCAACGTGCTCAGCGAGAAACTGCGCGAGGGCGACCCCATGCTCGGGTCGGCCAGCAGCCAGATCAAGCTGCGCAAGAGCATGGAGGACTATTTCGCCAACAAGGTAGAATCGATGCTCGCGCGGGTCGTCGGTCCCGGCAACGCGGTGGTGCGCGTTTCCGCCGACATGAGCACGGAAGCCACCACAACCACGCAGGAGAAATACGATCCCGAGGGCCAGGTGCTTCGCAGCACGACGACCACCGACGAGAGCAACCTCGCCAACGAGGGCAAGCAGCAGAACAGCGCGGTCGGCGCGACCGCCAACACGCCGAACAAAACGACGCCCGCCGACGGCGCGGACAACGCGAAAAAGACCGAGGAAACCCGCAAGAGCCAGACGCAATCCTACGAGATCAGCCGCGCGACGACCAACACCACCCGGAACCCCGGCGAGGTCCGCAAGCTGACCGCCGCCGTTTTCCTCGCCACGCGCACCACCGGCACCGGCTCGAACGTCAAACCCGACCCCCGCACGCCCGAGGAAATGAAGTCCCTGCGCGCGATGGTCGCCAACGCGCTCGGCATCACGGCCGCCCAGCAGGAACCGTCCGTCACGATCCAGGAAATGGCCTTTCAAGGCGCGGCGTTCGACAAGGTGCCGGCAATGACCGGCTCGCTGCTCGACACGATACGTCCGTGGGTCACCCCGTTCCTCGCGCTGGCGATCATCGTGTTTTTCCTGCGCCAGCTCAAGCGGACCGCGTCCTCTTCGTCGAAGGTGGAAGTCCTCGACGCCGAACAGGCCGCGCTCATGGACCGCAACGCCCCCGCCAAGCTGCTGGAAAACGGCCGCCGCGCCGGGCCCGCCAAGACCGCCGTTTCGCCCGAGATGCTCAACGAGATGATCCGCCAGAAGCCCGACAACGTCAGCGTGGCGTTGCGCGAATGGATGACCGCCAAACAGTGATGATCCTCTGACCCGGACTTGTATCGCCATGGCCGCCCTGGATTACGCCAAGCTCAACCGCGTGCAGAAGACCGCCGTGTTCCTGATCGTCATCGGCCAGGAAGCCGCCGCGCGGATCGTGCGCACCTTCAACGACGGCGAACTGGAATCCGTCTGCCGCGAGATGGCGAAGCTGCCGGTCATCGACCTCAACACGCGGCAGGACGCGCTGGAGGAGTTTTCGTCGCTCGTGGACATGGGCTACGAGTCGGCGCTGGGCGGCACGTCATACGTGCGCGGCACGCTCGAACTCGCGCGCGGCGAGCACCGCGCGGCGTACCTGTTGGAACGCGTCGCGCCTCCCGCGACGGGCGGCGACGGGGTGACGCCGGCGCAGTTCGAGGGCGTCGATACGCGGCAGATTTTCAGTCTGGTCAAGGGCGAGCAGCCGCAGACGGTGGCGTTCCTGCTCTCGCAGCTCGATCTGTCCAAGGCGGGCGAGATTTTGCGCATGTTGGAGGCCGAACAGCGCGCCGCCGTGGTCGAGTGTCTCGGCGAGATGGACTCCATTTCGCCGGAGGTCGTGCAGCGCCTCGCCAACCAGCTCAACCGTTGCGGCGACCCGCAAAAGAGCGCCGCCCCGACGGTTCAGCGCGGGGGCGGCGCGCCGTTCGTTGCTAGCCTGCTCAAGACGATGGACAAGGAGACCAGCCGCAGTTTGCTGTCGGTGTTGCAGGATCGCAACGCGGCGCTCAGCGACACGATCCGCAAGAAATTATTCTCGTTCGACGACCTTGCCGGCCTGCCGGCGGCGGACTTGCAGCGCATCCTGCGCGAGACCGAACCGGCGGATCTCGCCGCCGCGTTGAAAGGGCCGAAGGGCGAAACGCTGCTCAAGAAATTCACGGGCGTCATGTCCAAGCGCGCGGCCGAGAGCATGGTGGAGGATATCGGCATGATGGCCCCCGTGCGTCCGAAGGACCAGGAAGCCGCGCAGGACCGCGTGATGGCCGTCGTGCGACGCCTGGAGGAACAGGGCGACATCACCCTCGATGGGGGCGAGGACGGCGATGGCGCGTGAAACGATCCGGCTCGACCGCGGGCTCGTCGATGTCTGCCTCGGCGGACGCCATTCTTCATCCGACGACCGGGCGCGGGCGCGCGCGGGCGAACGCGAACGCCACGCCCTCGCGCTGGCCGCCGCGCGCGAGGCCGGCTATCGCCAGGGCCGCGTCGATGCGGACGCGGCGTTCGCCGTGCAGTTGATGTCGCAACGCCAGGAGGTGTCCGAACTCGCCGACGGTGTCCTGCGCCGTCTCGCCGACCAGGGAACGACCCTCGCGCGGCAGGCGCGCGGCTGCGTGCCTGCGCTGGTCATGCACATTGTCCGCCGACTTCTCGCCGGTGCGCTGCCCGATGAGGACCGCGTCGCGCGGCTGGTCGAACAGGCCCTCGCCGAAGCGCCCGCCGATCCCGCGCAGGCCCTCGAAGTCGCGCTCTCGCCGGCCGATCTCCAGCGGCTCGAAACGATGGGCGGCGACGCCCTGCGCGCGCGCCATCCGAACCTCTCCCTGCGCGCCGACCCGGCGCTCGCGCCCAACGATTGCCTGGTGCGCGGGGACTTCGGTCTGATCGACGCGCGGATGGAGGTCAAACTGAAAGCCGTCGAGGGACTTCTCGCGGCTTCCTGAGCCACGCCGGTCACACTTCGGAAGGCAATCCCTACTTCGGGACGACCGGTCGCGACCCGGCCTGTTCGGAGTCTTGCTGCGATGGGGGGATTACCCCGGGCACATGGCCTGCTCTGTTAAGGAAAAATGTCTCCAACGGTCTCGGATTCGCGCGCGGAACGCCTGCGGACGGCAATCCCTGCCGCTCTGGCGCGCGACGACTTCGATTCCCTCGAATCGCCCCCCCCGGCGGACGATTTCGACCCATCCGCCGATGAAGTTTTCGCACGCGCGGCACGGCTGGCGAAAACGATCTTCCGCGTCGCCTCCGTCGGGATCATCTGGTTGGAGGAGGGCCGCAAAAAATTCCGCGTTTGCGCGGGCGTCGATCCGGGGGACGAGGAGTCGATCCTCGACCTGGCCGCCGGCTCCACCGACGAATTGACGGTCATCGCCGGCACGCACGCCGGACGTTTTTGCGCCGCCGCGCCGGTCCGCTCGGACCGCCACGTTTTTCCCTGCGCGCTGTGCCTGCTCGACACGCGGCCGAGGGAGTTCGGCCCCGAAGAAACCGCCGCCCTCTCCGAACTCGCCGCCGATCTCGCCGAGAACCTCGCGGTCGACGCCGAGTTGCGGCATGTCGCGCATCGCAACAGCCAGTTCGCCGCCGTCATCGACCACGCCGTGACCGCGATGGTCATCTGCGACCCGCACCAGCCGGGGATGCCCATCGTTTTCACCAACCCCGCCTTCAGCACGATCACCGGTTATGCCCGCGAGGAAGCCCTCGGGCGCAACTGCCGCTTCCTCCAGGGGCCGGACACGGACGCCAGTTGCGTCGAGGCGATCCGCATGGCGTTGTCCTTGGAGATGCCCTTTCGCGGCCTGCTCCGCAACTATCGCAAGGATGGCACGCCGTTCTGGAACGAGTTGACGATCAAGCCCGTTTTCGACGACCGCGACACGCTGGTCAACTACGTCGGCATGCTCATGGACGTGACGGCGCGCATCGAGGTGATGGAAACCTTGCAGCGCAGCCAGGAAAACTACCGCCATCTTTTCGACACCAACCCGCTGCCGTGTTGGGCGTACGATCTTTCCACGTTCGAGTTCCTGGAGGTCAACCAGGCGGCGGTGACGCACTACGGTTATTCGCGCGAGGAATTCCTGACGATGACGCTGGCCGAACTCGTCGCGCCCGAGGACGCGCCCGATCTGCGCGGCGTCGTGGATGCGCTCCACGGCCGCACGGAGATGGAAACCGTCTGGCGGCACCGCAAGAAGGACGGCACGCCCATCGAGATCGAGTGCGCGTCCGCAGGCATCACCTTCGCCGGACGCGCCGCGCGGCTGGTGATCGCGCACGACGTGACCGAGCGCAACCGCGCCGTGGAACACCGCCGCGCGAAGGAGGAAGCCGAACGCGCCAACGAGGCCAAGAGCGATTTTCTCTCGCGCATGAGCCACGAACTGCGCACCCCGCTCAACGCCATCCTCGGGTTCAGCCAACTCCTGGAACTGGACGTGTTGACCAAGAGCCAGTCGGACAGTGTGCAGCACATCGTCGGCGGCGGCCGCCACCTGCTCAAGCTCATCGACGAGGTGCTCGACATCGCGCGGGTGGAGAGCGGACGCATCGAGCTTTCGCTGGAGTCCCTGAGCATCGATGAACTCGTCAACGAAGCCCTCTCGCTGATCGCCCCGCTGGCTGCCGCGCGCGGCATCACGCTGACCACGCAGACCGACGCCCCGAGCCAGCCGGGCGGGCCGTACGTCAAGGCGGACCGCCAGCGGTTGCGGCAGGTGTTGCTCAACCTGCTGAGCAACGCCGTGAAGTACAACCGCGAGAAGGGCAGTGTCACCATCACGCGCGCCGAGGCGTCGACCGGCCGCCTGCGCATCCGCATCGCCGACACCGGCGCGGGCATCCCGGCGCACCTGCGCGCGCGTCTTTTCATGCCCTTCGACCGGCTCGGCGCGGAGCAGACGGGCGTCCAGGGGACGGGCCTGGGCCTGTCGCTTTCCAAGCACCTGATGGAGGTCATGGACGGTTGTCTCGGGCTGGAGGAAAACCCGGCGGACGGCGGGGGGGCCGCGTTCTTCGTGGAACTCCCCCTCGGCGAAGAACCGGCCGCCACGGTCGGCCACGGCGACGCGAGCGCGGTCCTCGACGCCATCGGCCTCCGGTCGCTGACCGGGCCGCGCACCCTGCTCTATGTCGAGGATAACCTGGCGAACATCACGCTGGTCGAGCGCCTGCTCGCCGCCTATCCGAACATCCACCTCATCAGCGCGATGCAGGGCACGCTCGGCCTCGACCTCGCCCGGCAGCACCGGCCCGACCTGATCCTGCTCGATACCCACCTGCCCGACCTGCCCGGCTGGGAATTGCTCGAACGCCTGCGGGCCGACGACGACACCCGCGCGATTCCCGTCGTCGTGGTCAGCGCGGACGCCATGCAGCGGCAGGCGGACCGTCTCGTGCGTGCCGGTGCGCGCGCCTACCTGACCAAGCCGCTCAACGTGCGCAAGTTCCTGGAAACCGTGCGCGACGTGCTGCTGGAGCGCGACACCGCGTTGCAGGTTGGATGAGTCGCCAGGAGTCGCGCCGCAGGCGCGTCCAAACAAGGTAGGGATGGCTCTCCGAGCCGTCCGTGGATTTTCCGGGAAGCGTGTCGTTGCGGTCACGCTTACTCGAACCAAAATAGGGAACGGCTCGGAGAGCCATCCCTACCTTGTTTGGAACGCCGCTGGCGCGGCGACGTGCGCGCACGTCCTCTTCAATAATCCCGGTTCAGCGCACGTTGTAGTACCGGCTGACTTCCTGGAACCGCTTCGTGGCCGCCCGGCCGAGCGCCGCCAGCCGTTCGTCGGTGATGCCCACGCGCTCCGCCGTGCCGGCGGGCAGGGCACCATTGTATATCTTCTGATCGAGCCGCGCCTCGATGGTCTTCGCCACCTCATTGGCGACGTAGGCGAAGTCGCAGACCACGTCCCCACCCGCTTCCGGGTTATGGTGGTAGATGATCCCCTGGACGATGCGCGGCGGCAGTTGCCAGTGTTGCGCGATCAGGCCGCCGAGTTCGCCGTGGTGGACGTTGAGGATCTGTGATTCCGCCTCGATCTGACTGAGGCCGTCCGCGCTCCGGGCCCGCGCGATGAACTGCAAAATCTCCGGGCTCAGGAAACGCCCCATGACCACCTTGCCGACATCGTGCAGCAGGCACGCGGCGAACGCCTCGGTCGGCATCTCCGTCGTGCAATAGCCGCCGGCCATCTCCGCCGCCACCGCCGCCGCCACCGAATGCCGCCACAGCGCGCCCTCGACCAACCCATACCCGGGCAGGCGGGCGTGCAGGTGCGGCTTGGCTCCGGCGCTGATCGCCAGTTCGAGCACGAGGGTCGTGCCGAAGAGGATGATTGCTTCGTAAGGCGTCGTGACCTTGCGCCGGCTGCCGACGGCCGCCGAGTTGGCCGCGCGCAATAGCTTCATCGTGAGCACCTCGTCGTAGGCCACCAGGGCGGTGACCTCCGTCAGGTTGTAGTTCTGGCCGGCCACGAGCTGGGCCAGCCGCACGGTGCTGGCCGGAAACGGGGTCAGTTCGCGCGCTTTCGCGACGAGTTCCGAGAGATCGATCATGGGGAGAATCCGCTCAGTCGAGCCACCGCCGATAACAGGTGGTTTTGTCGAAAACGACCGTCTCGAAGCCTTCCACGAGGTTGGCCACTTTTTCCGCCGCCCCGAGGACCAGGAAGCCGCCGGGACGCAAAAGCTCCCGCGCCCGCGCCAGGACGGATTGCTTGGTTTCCACGTCGAAATACGACAGGACATTGCGCAGCAGGATGAGGTCGAACGGCTCCATCCCGGGCCATTCGCGCACCAGGTTGACCTCACGGAAATCGACCCGCTGCCGCAGGTCGGCGCGGAACTCCCATTCGGCGGTGTCCCGCGTGAAATATTTCAGCAGCAACTCCGGAGACAGGCCGCGGTTGACCTCCAGTTGGGTGAAGCGGCCGGCCCGCGCGCGTTCCAGCGCGTCGAGACACAGGTCGGTCGACAGGAGTTCGAGGTCCCACTGGAGCAGTTCGGGGCAATGCTCGGCCAGCGTCATCAATACACTGAACGGTTCCTGACCTGACGAGGATGCACCGCACCAGACCCTCAGCTTGCGGTCCGCCAGGCGGGCCGTCCGGAGTTCGGGCAGGATTTCCCTGTGCAGCGCCTCGAAGGGGTGACCATCGCGGAAAAACGACGTTTCTCCCAGCAGGAGCGCGTCGATCACCTTGCGGGCGAGGTCGCCCTCCGGGTCCGTGCGCAGGCCGGCGACGAGCGCGTCGGGCGAGGCGAGTTTTTCCCGGTGCGCGAGCGTCTGGAAACGCGCCTCGATGAGATAATCCTTGGCGGGTTCCAGCACGACGCCGGTGCGTTCGTGCATGAACGCCCGCACGTGTTCGCAATCCGCGCTGTTCATGATGGGGAGGCCGTGGGCGGGTGCCGTTTGGTCATTCGTCCGGAGGGTGGTGGTTGTCGCCCTTTCAAGCACGGCATGTGCCAGCGACAGGGGCGCCAACAGAGTAAATCAGGCGGCGGGCGGAAATTTCTGCCCCCTTTGTCGGCCGGGCGAACCGGAGGCAAAAACCTCCGGTTCCGAAACCCGGGCATGAGAGGTGCTTAAAGGCCGCTGCCCCCTGTGGCCGGCAGTTTTTACCCGGGTTGCCGACCCCTTGGAATTTCCTGCCGCCGCCGCCTTCGCCATGATCGATTTCGACACCTTCAACCAGCGCCTCCAGACGCTCTCGCCCGTCCAGAAGATCGGGCGCGTGGCGCAGGTGACGGGTCTGGTCATCGAGGCCGACGGCCCGAACGTGGGTCTGGGCGACGTGTGCGAGATCCGGCCCGGTGCCGGGGAGCGCGCGTTCTCGTTTTCGAGCCGGCCGCCGCTCTACGCCGAGGTCGTCGGCTTCCGCGAACACCGTCTGTTGCTCATGCCTCTGGGCGAGATCGGGCGGCTCGGTCCCGGCGCGGAGGTCGTCGCGTGTCCGACGGCCTCGACGCTCGCCGTCGGCCCCGGCCTGATCGGGCGTATTCTCGACGGACTGGGAAATCCCATGGACGGCCTCGGACCGCTGCTCGACGCCAACGAGGCCTATCCGCTCAAGGGCGCGCCGCCGAACCCGTTGCGCCGCGAGCGCATCCGGCATTCGTTCGAGACGGGTGTGCGCGCCATCGACTTGTTTGTCCCGGTCGGGCGCGGGCAGCGGCTCGGGATTTTTGCGGGCAGCGGCGTCGGCAAATCCAGCCTCATGGGCATGATCGCCAAGGGCGGCGAAGCGGACATCAACGTCATCGCCCTCATCGGCGAACGCGGCCGGGAACTGCGCGAGTTCATCGAAAAAGACCTCGGCCCCGCCGGGATGGCGCGTTCGGTGGTGGTCGCAGCGACGAGCGACCAGCCCGCGCCCGTGCGGTTGCGCGCGGCGTTGACGGCCACGGCGGTCGCCGAATGGTTCCGCGACCAGGGCCGCAGCGTGCTGTTCATGATGGACTCGGTCACACGCTTCGCCATGGCGCAACGCGAGATCGGCCTGGCCGTGGGCGAGCCGCCCGCCAGCCGGGGATATCCGCCGAGCGTGTTCGCGCTCCTACCGCGATTGCTGGAACGCACGGGTGCGGCGGAGCGCGGCTCGATCACGGCGTTCTACACCGTGCTCGTGGAGGGCGATGACATGAACGAACCCGTCGCCGACACCGTGCGCGGCATCCTCGACGGCCACATCGTGCTTTCCCGCGCGCTGGCGACCGCGAACCATTTCCCGGCCATCGACGTGCTCGAATCCATCAGCCGTCTGAACCGGGACGTTTCCACGCCTGACCAACTCGCCCGCGTCGGCTTCGCCCGCGACCTCATGGCGACCTACCGCCGCAGCGAGGACCTCATCAGCATCGGCGCGTACGCGAAAGGCTCCAACGCCAAGCTCGACGCCGCCGTGGAACGCCGCCCGCTTTTTGACGCCGTCCTGCGCCAGGGTCTCGACGAGGCCACCACGCGCGAACAGGCCCACCAGGTTCTCCAGAAAATCGTGCCCGACGCCCCCACCCTCTGATGAAACC
>CALMVM010000319.1 GCA_937873255.1 uncultured Verrucomicrobiota bacterium
ATATCGTCGATCACCTCCTTGCGGGAACCGCACTGGTGCGCCTCTCGTTGGTGGCTAACGCACGCGGCGAGGTGCAGACGACGCTCAATCTCGGTTTGAATCGATTCATCACCGATAGCTTGCGGCGTCACCTCGCCGGTCTGCGCATGGAACACGTCGGAAACGGCGCGGTGTTGGTGATCGACAACCGCACCGGCGGCGTGATCGCGCTCGTGGGCTCGGCGGATTTCTTCTCGACGCGCGGCGGACAGATCAACGGCGCGTGGGCGCGTCGGTCGCCGGGTTCGACGATCAAGCCGTTCACGTATCTGCTGGCGTTCGAGCGTGGCGCGACGCCGGCGGACGTGGTGGCGGACCTGCCGTCGGAGTACCCCTCGCGCGGGTCGGTGTACCGTCCCGAAAACTACAGCCACCGATTCTACGGTCCGATGCGGCTGCGCCCGGCGCTGGCGAATTCGTTGAACATCTCGGCGGTCAAAGTACTGGCGGAAAAATCCGGCGGGCCGCCGACGTTGTTGCAACGCCTGCGAGCGTGCGGCGTGACCACCTTGCCGCTACCCGCCGACCAGTACGGCCTCGGCCTGACGCTCGGCAATTCGGAGGCGCGCCTGCTCGAACTCACCAACGCCTACACGTGCCTTGCGCGGCTCGGCGAATACCAGCCATGCCGCTGGTTCGCGGCGGGACCAGACGCACGGAGCGCAGGCGTCGCGTTGTCCGACCCACGTTCGGCTTACCTCATCGCCGACATCCTCGCGGACAACCGAGCGCGGGCGCTGACGTTCGGCGTGGATTCCAATCTCCACTGGGATTTCCCGGTGGCTTGCAAGACGGGAACGAGCACGGATTTCCGTGATAATTGGGCGATTGGCTACACGCCGGAATTCACGGTCGGCGTGTGGGTGGGAAATTTCGACGGCAAGCCGATGCTGGGAGTTTCTGGAGTGACCGGCGCGGGACCACTCCTCCACGAGATTTTCGATCGTCTGCACGCGCAGTTCGGGACGAGTTGGTACACGCCGCCTGCGGGGATCGTGGAACGAATGATCCACCGCATCACCGGCCATTTGCTCGACGCCGCGCACGCCACCGGCCCGGACGCGGTCGCGGAAAAGTTCGCGGTGGATCATCTTCCCCCTCTCGAGAGTCCGTCGGACTACGACCGCGACGGTCGCGTCGTGCTGTCATCGGATTACGCGAGTTGGCTGACCAGCGGCGATAACTGGTTGGCCGGGCAAGCCACCACGAACGCGGCGGCAACCCCGAGCCCACCAACCACCGCCAACAACAGCGGCGATCTGTTTTCGGTGGTCTCTCCGATCCCGGGGACCACTTATGTGCTTGATGCCGACCTGCCGCCGAGCAGTCGTTTGCTCGATTTGAAGGTGAAGGGCTGCGCCAATCCGACCTGGAACAGCGACACCCTCGAATGCCTCTCTGTCAATGGCCAGGCAGTCGCCGTGTTGCGAGAGGGGCGGCACACCTTGCATGTGCAGGACCCGGCCAGCGGACGTTGGCGGGACACGTGGATCATCGTCAAACCGCTCTGAGCACAGACAATTCTCGCCGCGTGTTACCCTTCCGAGGATTATCCCTCGCGCATGTTAGAAAACGATTCGAGAAAAGAAAATCTATCTTTTTCTAAAAAGTCATTGACTCTCAACGTTAGTTCCAGTAATTCTCAACTAATTTCCACTTCGTCCATGAAAGCACAGCAATCTATTTATCGTATTTTAGAAGCGGCTCCCCGTTTCTTGAATACGGTCATGCCGTGCCGAGATTGGGCGTTTACCGCGAGTCATCTGCTCGGCGGCACCAAGGAGGGGCGGACTCGGTAGATAAAACGGAAAGCACAAACTTTCAACACTTTATCTACCCTGCCGACCCTAAGAGTCCGCAGGGTTTTTTGTTGCCCGGCTTGGAATTTGAGTTCAACGCAGGATCTATCGACGAGACAAATATGTAATATCTAACATGCCAGTTTTGTGGCGAAAAAAATGCCTCGCTGCCGGCGGCAACCGGCAGCGAAGCGGGATCGGCCACTCACATCACAGGAATTTGAAAGCTCCGTGCTAAATGGTGACTTGCACAAGGTCTACCATCACCGACTAACCATGTCAAATTGCTGATGTGGTTAGTCGGATAGAGCCAACGTTCCTGTGTTTATGAGAGTCCATCCCGCGCCCGACACCTACATTCCGAGGGCCTCGTGGGAGGTGTGCCCGAAACACCGAAAGACCGCCGTGAAACGACTCCAGCGGGTGCAAACGCCAACGCGCTTTTTTGCAACGGTGTTTGTTCTTTTCATCCCGGGCTGAGGTCGGGGGTGTCGTGTGCCCGGCGGCCGGCGTGTGATCCACGCGGGCCAGCCGGGATAATTTTCTGAACGCGGCTGTGGTTCAACAGCAGAATGCCTTTCTGCCAAGGAGGCGATCCGGGTGCGATTCCCGGCAGCCGCACTCACTTCGCGCCGCAACTCAAAAACGGCGGTGGCTCGACAAGGAAGGCGCTGGTCTCCAAAACCAGTTTATGCAGGTGCGATCCCTGCCCGCCGTGCGGCGAAGTTTTTCAACGATGGGACCGTGGCTCGACGAGGAAGGCACCTGCCTTGCAAGCAGGCACATGCGGGAGCATTACCCGCCGGTTCCACCATTTTCTAACATTGCGGAGAGGGAGGCGTGGTCGTCTCGGCGGTTTCATAAGCCGCTTCAAGCGGGTTCGATTCCCGTTTCCGCAACCATTTCATACCGGGGGCCAGTAGACCGCTAAAGACGCGGTGACGAGACCCACTTTTCCGAGCCACAGGGAGAGTTAGCCCGAGGCGTGTTTGG
>CALMVM010000320.1 GCA_937873255.1 uncultured Verrucomicrobiota bacterium
ATGTCCCCCCTTCCCCCGGCCGCCCCGCCGGCCGCGCCGGCCACCCCGCCTCAGAAGCCGGCCCGGCGCGGGATTCTGTCACGGCTTCCGCGCCTGCGTTGGTGGTACTGGCTGGTCCTGCTCACGGTCGCGCCGGCGGTAGGTGTGAGCGTGTTTTTCGCGCTGTGGGCGGGGACGTTCGACCTGGAAAAACTCGGCGAGATGCCCCAGAGCGGCACCGTCTTCGACATGGATGGCAACTTTTACGCGCGCCTGCATGCCAGCGAAAACCGTGTGGTCGTCAAATACGACAAGGTCTCCAAAAACTTCGTCAATGCCCTCGTCGCTCGCGAGGACTCGCGGTTCTACGAGCACCACGGCGTCGATCCGCACGGCATCGCGCGCGCCCTCGTGCGCAACCTCACCCGCCACCGCGCCGCCGAGGGGGCCAGCACGCTCACCCAGCAGCTCGCGCGCAACAGCCTGCCGCTCGGCGGCAAGACGCTCACGCGCAAGATCCTCGAAGCCTTCGTCGCCCTGCGCATCGAGCACCGCTACAGCAAACAGGAAATCCTCGAATTTTACGTCAACCGCATCTTCTACGGTTCGGGCGTGTACGGCATCGAGACGGCCAGCCAGGCGTACTTCGGCAAGCCTTGCGCGCAACTCGACCTCTCCGAGTCGGCGATGATGGCGGGCCTCATCCGCAGCCCCAACCGCTTTTCGCCGCTCAACAACCTCCAGGCCGCCGTGCGTGAACGCGACACCGTGCTGGAGCGCATGGTGGAGCTGAACATGATCACCCGTCCGCAGGCCGACTCCGCGAAGGCGGAAACCGTCAAGGTCTCGCGCAACCGCATCCCCAACGGCCAGGACAACTACGCCATGGAGGTCGTCCAGAACGAACTCTCCGACCTGCTCACCGACGAACAGGCCGACGAGGGCGGACTTAAAATCTACACGACCATCGACAAGGGCATGCAGGAACTCGCCACGCAGTCCCTCGAAACGCAGTTGTCCAAAATCGAAAACCGTCCTGGATTCGAGCACCCCAAGAAGGGCCAGAATCCCGACGCCGACGAAAGCCGTGGCACCGAATATCTGCAAGGCGCGCTCGTGCTCATCGAAAACCGTTCCGGCGCGATCCGCGCGCTGGTCGGCGGGCGCGAATACAAGTCGCGCGCGGATTTCAACCGCGCCACCGATGCCCCGGGCCGTCCGGTCGGGTCGACGTTCAAGCCGTTCGTGTATTCCGCCGCGTGGGCGCGCGGCCTGTTGCCCGGCGCGAACATCGACGACGGCGCGCTCAAGCCAGGTGAGTTGCCGCAATCACCGAAGTGGAGTCCGGCGAACTCGGACGGGACGTTCGGCGGCATCCTGCCAGCGGAGACTGGACTCATCCGCTCGCGCAACACGATGAGCGTGCGTGTCGGCGAACTCGCCGGTCTGGAGAACGTCCGCAAGACCGGGGCCGACGCCGGGCTAGGCGACAATATCCCCAACGAGCCGACGATCTTCCTGGGTACGTTCGACACGACCCTGCGCAAGCTCACGGAAGCCTACACGTTGTTCCCCAACGCGGGTGTGCGGCGCGCGGGTTATTTCATCGAGCGCATCGACGATGCCGAGGGCAATCACATCTACCAGGCGCCGCACGCCGAGACGCGCGTGCTCGACGCCGGCTGCGCGTGGATGACGCACGCCGTCCTGCGCCAGGT
>CALMVM010000321.1:0-3678 GCA_937873255.1 uncultured Verrucomicrobiota bacterium
GCGCGCAACTCATCAAGCGAGCCGGCAATTTCACAGCCCTCTCCAAGGGCAAAGCGGATGCAAATCACGGAGCGAAAAGTCGCCTAGCGCGGCACCGGCGGCGGGCTCCCACCCTCCCGGCCGTGCGAGGCCATCAGGCTCGTCAATAATGCCCCGCCCGCGCCCTCGGGCAACAGCGTCAGGCCCGCTTTCGAGTCCAGTGTGCGTTGGGTTTCCAACACCTCGAAAAGCGCCGTCGCCACCTCGGGGTCACTCGAAATCTGTTGGAGCGCCTTGCCCACGATCTGCGGACGCATCGTCGCCGCCTTGGCGAACTCGATGGCAGCTTCGCGCTCGGCGCTGCTCGTGATGATGCTCACCTGATTGGTCCCATCCTGCCGGATCGCGCTCGTCACCTGCCGCAGACGGTTGACGACTTTCGCCTCGATCTGCTGGATCATGCCCGTGTCGCGGAAATGCACCTTGCGGATGTAGATCGACCCGAGCCGGTAACCCCACACGGTCGATTTCGGCGCGACCTCGTTGCGCACGGTGTTGCTCATGACGTGGCGGTTTTCCAGCATGTCGGCCAGGGGCATGTTGGAGAGCGAACGCACCGTGGCGTTGGAAATATTGGCGCGCAGGGAGCCGCGCGGGTCGTTGTTGTTGAAGAGGAACGCCACCGGGTCCGCCACGAACATCTCGTACCACACGCCGATGCCCATCGGCGCGCCCTCCTCGCTGTTGACCGGCTGACTGCGCAGGTATTCCTGGTCGAGCTTGAGGTCGAGCACGTAGCACTTGCCGAAGAAATTCACGATGAACGCCGCCGGCCCGAGCGTCGCCGGCAGGATGTGCAACCCCGGTTCGTTGAGCACGCCGAGCACCTTGCCGAACAACACGTAAACCCGGCACGTGCGCTCCTCGACGACCGCGTAGATGCCGAACGCCCGCACGAACGCGAAGAAGATCGGCGCGATGATGAACATCAAAATGAACGTCACGAACGCCGTGCCGATGAACGTCGCGGCGGCCACCGGCAGGATGGGAAGATGGGTCAACATGGCTTTAGCGTTTGGCCTCCAGGAAAATCTGGCTTGCTTTGGTGAAAAGGCCCAAGCGCACGTTACGCAGGTAGGCCGCCAGCCCGTCGGGACCGGAATTCTTGAGGTCCGCCAGTTGCGCGGCCAGTGCCGTCAACGGCTGGACCTCCGCCTGCGCGCGGAGAGTCTCGATCTCGACCGCGCGTTTGCTCTGCACGATCTTCTGGTCCGCGCCGCCTTGAGCGAGACTGATGGCGCTGGACACCTCGTTGTGCGCGGTATTGATGGCGGCCAAGGCAGACTCGACTTCGTGTGGCGGGTCGATGCCCGTGATGAGCGAGGCGTCAAGGATCATGCCGTAACGCGCGGCCGAGGACGCGCACTCGTGGTCCATGAACTCGTTGAGGTCGCGCAGGTTTTTGCGCAGATCGTTGATGGACACGCCGGTCACGACGCGCTCGGGCATCGCATATTGATCGACGGGTGAGTTGCCCCCGTCGTCGGCGACGGCCGCCGTGACGGTGATCGGCTTGGCCTCGAAGTTGGCGATGCGTTCGCGCAGGATGCTGATGAAATATCCCATGACGTGGACGACGGGCCGCTTCACGCCGAAAAGGTACGCGTACAGGTTGCTCTCGCTGACCCGGTAACGAATCTGACCGGTCAGCCCGGTGTTGAGCTGGTCCTTGGTGACAGCTTCGAGCATCTGGCCCTGCGAATTGGCGCGTGGGTCTTCGAGGTCGAGCGCCATGTTGAGGGTTTGCGTGGAGATGGAGACCTTGTGGATTTTCTCCCAAGGCATCTTCAGGTAAGGCCCGCCGGGGCCGATGACGCGCACCTGCGGGTAGACGTAACGGTCGCGTTCGTCGGGCCGGAGCGGCTCGGAGATGGGATCGTCGAGCGTGGTGCGGTTGGCGGCGATGCGTTGGGCGCGGCCGAAGCTGGTTTTCACCGCGCGCTCGTTCTGGTTGACGGTGTAAAAACCGCCGAGCAGGTAACGCACGACGAACCACGCGCCGATGCCGAAGAGGATTCCGATGAGGCCGGGCATAAGTTGAAAAGGGAACGCAGCTTAGGCCGGAGGCTTGCAGGCTGGCAAGCGTTTGCTTGGATCAGTCAAAGCGCAAGTTGGATGTAATCTCCCGGCTTGATGTCGTCCACAGCAGAGACGATGCGCTGGAACATCGGCCGGAGAAGTGGCAGTCGATTCGTTGGCAACTCAAGGATCGCAACCGTTCTGCCGGTGAGATTCTGCTGATAGCGCAGATTTTTGTCGCCGGTAATGAAGGCATCGAACGTTCCCGCGATGCGCGCGAGCAAATCGCCGTTGCGAGTGCCGGCCAACCCTTCCTCCTGAACGGTGGTCGCAGAGTGCCCGCGGAAGATATGTTTCAGCGGCTTGGGCATGTTCTCATCGAGGAGAATCTTCATTGCCCGGCGGCACGTGCGAGCTGCAAAAACTGCAACGCGTCATCATGTTTTACCGAAGGGAAAAAGTCCAAGAACTCTTCCATAGAAAAGCCGTCGTCGAGATAATCGAGCAGGGTTTGTGCAGCCACACGAGTGCCTCGGAAGACCAGTGTGCCGCCCATCAATTCTGGGTCAGAATGAACGGGGCTTTGTTCGAGAATAATCACTTGGCAGAAGATTGTTGATGTTCGCTACCTGAGCGTTTAGTTACCGATCCACGCTAGACTCGGGCGCAAAATGATAAAGAGAAAGTTCGATGCCAATACCGAGGCTGCCCACACGCGCAAGGAGTTCGGGCGGAAAGTATTCAAATTGCGCCACTACATCACGGGGGTAGTAGCCGAAGTCCAAACGTAAATCGGTAACGCCAGGAAAGTTCTGCAAACGGCGCAATTCCGACTCGTGCTGGGCAAGGAAATAGAGAGCGTCAACGATCTCGACAGAGAGTTTGCCATCAGCGTTGCTAACATTGAGGCTCAGAACATTGAGCGGGTAGTCGCCATTCCGGCGACGCACTCCACCATGACGCTGAATTTGGCAAGGCCGCAGGCTGCTTTGCGCAAGAAAAGCATGAACGTCAAAAGTCTCGCCGGCAACATGAAGAACGCAGCCAAGCATGGGCAAGGGTCACTTGGTCTATCCTAAATCTCGTCCGTCTTCACGCCCAAAACCCCCAGCACACGCCGCAGATCGTCGTTGCCGTAGTATTCGATCTCGATGCTGCCCTTCTTCTCACCGTGGCGAAGCACGACGTTCGTCGCCAGGCGGTCGCGCAGGCGGTTTTGCCAGTGCTGCAACACCGGCGGGATGCTCGTGCCGCCTTCGAGCGCCCGCGCCGCCGCGCCCGTCCGGCTGCCGGGGCCGCTCGCCACGTTGCCCTGGCGCGCGTTGTGGTCGGCGACGAGTTTTTCCGCCGCGCGCACCGTGCTGCGCTGGCGGATGATGTGCTCGGCAACCGCCTGCTGTTCGGCGGATGCTTTGATGCCGAGCAGAACCTTCGCGTGGCCAACGCTAAGGCGTTCCTCGGTCAACCAGCGTTGCACCTGGTCTCCGAGGTCGAGCAGGCGCATGGCGTTCGCCACCGCCGCGCGGCTCTTGCCGACCTTGCGCGCGATGTCTTCCTGCCGCAGGTCGAATTCCTTCGCCAGCCGCGAGTAGGCATGCGCCTCCTCGATAACGTTCAGGT
>CALMVM010000321.1:3688-4495 GCA_937873255.1 uncultured Verrucomicrobiota bacterium
TGTTTTCGATGAGCGCCAGTTCGAGCACTTCCTGGTCGCTGGCCTCGCGCACGATGGCGGGGGCCTCGGGGAGTTCGAGTGTCTTGGCCGCGCGCCAGCGGCGTTCGCCGGCGATGAGTTCGTAGTGGTCGCCGACCTTGCGGACGATCAGCGGCTGGATGATCCCTTGTTCGCGGATCGAATCGACCAGTTCCTTGAGCGAGTCCGGCTTGAAATCCTTGCGCGGCTGGTACGGGCTGCTCTGGATCTGGTCAAGGGGCAACTTGCGCACCGACTCACCCGGCGCGGGCACCGGCGACACCGCCGCGATGCCGCCGACCTTGCCGCCTGTCCCCGTGCCCGCCGGACGGGTCTGGAACAACGCACCCAAACCCCGCCCGAGCACATTCTTCGCCATATTGACAAAGCTATAGCAGGGCGCGTCCCGGCTGGAAGCGGCGATTCAATTAATTTTCCTTGGAACCGCCGTTGGTCCCGTTCGCGGCCGGTTCGAACACGCTCTGGTACTTGCGGTAAAGCCCCCGGAACTGGTCGTAGCTCAACCCGAGCAGCGTCGCCGCCTCCCGCTGCCGGAAACGCGCCTGCGTGAGCGCCTGCTGGAGGTAGCGCCGTTCGAGCGCGGCGATGAGTTCGGGCAATTTGACGGGCAGCGCGGGGTCCGCCTCTTCCTTGACGGCCGCCGCCGCCGCCTGCGCCGCCGGACCGACCGCCGCCGCCGCCGCCCGCGCCGCGAACGGATCGAACACCACCTCCGGCACCACGCCGTTCTCGGCGCGGCAGACGGCGCGCTCGACGACGTTCTTCAAC
>CALMVM010000321.1:4505-7956 GCA_937873255.1 uncultured Verrucomicrobiota bacterium
TTGCCCGGCCACGGGTATTGACGCAGCGCCTGCTCGGCCGATTCGGTGAACTCCGGCGCGCTGTCGAGGCCCAGCTCAATGGCCATGCGCGCGGCGAAATGATGCACGAGCAACGCAATGTCCTCCGCGCCGCGTTCGCGCAGGGAGGGCACGAAGAGGACCTCGAAACTCAGCCGGTCGAGCAGGTCGGGCTTGAATTTGCCTTCGTCGGCCATCGCGCACAGGTCGGCGTTGGTCGCCGCCACGATCCGTACGTCCACGGCGACCGTCTCGCTTGCCCCCACCCGCTCGAAGCCGCCGTATTCGACGACGCGCAGGATTTTCTCCTGCACGGCCATCGGCATCTGGCCGATCTCGTCGAGAAAGAGCGTGCCGCCGTGCGCCGCCTCGAACCGCCCCGCCCGCCGCCGCGCCGCCCCCGTGAACGCGCCCGCCTCGTGGCCGAAGAGTTCGCTCTCCAAAACGGACGGCGACAGCGCCGCGCAGTTGAGTTTGACGAACGGCCCGCCCCAGCGCGGCGACAGGAAGTGCACGCGTTCGGCGGCGAGTTCCTTGCCGGTGCCGCGTTCGCCGATGAGCAGGACCGGCCGCTGGACCTTGGCGATGCGGGCAAGCTGCTGTTGGAAATCGAGGAAACGGTCCGACTTGCCGAGGCCTTCGAGGCGTTTGCGGTCGTTGGATGCGACCGGCGCGGCGGAGACCGGAGGCGTTGTGGCAATTTTCACCAGACACTGGTTTTACACGCCAATTCCCCGAAAGGCAACCAGCGAATCCAAAAACATCGGTTATTCATAATATCTTCTATCACAAGTATTTATCATACAATAAAATTGCCTTGGCACACCCGTTGCTAAAGAGGTTCCCGTTCCGAAACCACGGAGCCTAAACAACCAGTAATACCGCCCTGACCATGAAACTCACCTCGACGCTCCCGCCCCCCTACTTCTTCTATCCCGGCACGGACAGCCAGCGCCGTCCGGCCCGCCGGCGGGTCACGATCCGCCACCAGGCCCCGACGCCCGTCGAGGACAGCGACGAACTCGGCCGCAAGCAGGAAATCGTCTGCGGCGTGATCCTCGCGTTGAGCCTGCTCTCGACCGTCGTGATGTGCCTGGGCAAGCTCGCCGGCTTCTGATCGAACCCGCCACTTTTCTTCCGCACCCACACCCAACCACCGCAAAACCTATGAGCATCTTCAGCCGCTTCCGCGACATCGTAAACTCCAACATCAACTCCATGCTCGACCAGGCCGAGGACCCCGAAAAACTGGTCCGCCTGATGATCCAGGAAATGGAGGACACCCTCATCGACCTGAAGGCCTCCTGCGCCGGGGCGATTGCCGCCCGCAAGAAGGTCGGCCGTTCCTTCGACGAACTGACCGGCCGCGCCGCCAACTGGGAGGCCAAGGCCAAGCTCGCCATCGAGAAAGGCCGCGAGGAACTCGCCCGCGAGGCGCTCATGGAAAAACGCCGCGCCACCGAGGGCCTCGAATCCTTGCAAAAGGAAATCGCCGGCCTGGACGAGGTCATCGGCAACTACCGCGCCGACATCTCGCAACTGGAGGAAAAGCTGACCACCGCCCGCGAAAAACAGCGCGTGCTCATCCAGCGCCACATCCAGGTCCAGCACAAGATCACCGCGCAAAACCAGATCCGCCGCGCGGACGCCAGCGAGGCGCTCGCACGCTACGAGCAGTTCGAGGCGCGCGTCGAGCGCATGGAGGCCGAGGCCAGCCTGATCAACTACGGCCGCAAGCCGTCGCTGGAGGAGCAGTTCGCCCAGCTCGAACGCGACGAGGAAATCGAGAAGGAACTCGAAGCCCTCAAGAACGCCGGCAAGGGGCAACAGCCCGGTCAGCCTTCCTGAAGTGGAGGCCGAACGGTTCCAACCCGCAGCCCTCTCGCGCAATTTGTCGTGAGTTCATCCTGCCCGAAGGTTAGAATCATCCCAACGCCTCTATGTCGCACTTCTTAAAAGATGTTCACGTCGTCCAGATTTTAGGTGACGCCAGTCCATCTCCGAGCAAAGACCAGCTCGAAACCCACGGAACGGTCACCCAGATCGATCCCAGCACGGGTAAGATCACCGTCCACAAGCACTCCGATGGCGACGCGTTCCTGGCCGTCCCGATCTGTGCCATCGTCTTTACCTTCATCTACCTGATCATCAAGGCGATCATGGCTCCGTTCACCCAGCGCGCCAAAGATCGCCGCGGAATGCCACAGGGCAACGGCGGCGGCGGCCTGACCCAGGAGGAAATCGCCGTCCTGCAAAAGCTTCAGCGCACGCTTTCCCAGATGGAAAGCCGCGTCGAAGCCCTCGAAACCATCCTGATCGAACAAACCCGCACCGAGAAAAATTATGGATCCAAACTTTGACCGCCTGCGCCAGCGCCTCGACAACATCCCGGGAAGCCGCCGCTTCGACGCCTTCCGCCGCGGGTTCCGCCGCTCGTCCAACGGCAAGGTGCTCGGGGTCTTCAGCGGCATCGCCGAAAGTAGGGGCTACGGCGTCTGCAAGGTACGCTGGATCGGAGTGTTCGTCCTGCTCATCCTCGCCACTTCCGTGGCCGAGACGCACGGGCTGAAGGCGACGTTTTTCGTGTGTGCGTTCTTTTACCTCTTGGCCGCGCTGCTCATGCAATCCCCGCGCGCCTCGGCCGGCGGCGGATTAGAAAATCCCCCGCCGATGCCGGTGCCGCCCGCGCCGAGCTTTGGCGGCAGTGGGTACGGCGGCGGCTCGGTTCCTTACCCCGCGCCAAACCCGGCCGGCGGGATGCGGCCGGATTTCGCGCAGATCGACCGGCAACTCGACGGCCTGAACCGGCGCATCCAGCGCATGGAAACCATCGTCACCGACCGCCAGTACGATTGGGAACGCCGGATGGGCAGCTAGGGCAAGGCAGCAGACAAAAGCAAAAGGCAAAAGTCGGAGTTTCCACTCTGGCTTTTGCCTTTCGTATTTTGCATTCTGCCTGGAACCAATGTTCCGACCTCTGTCCTTCTGCCTTCTGATTTTTGCCTTCTGCCTTCTCCTGGCCGGTTGCGCGGACCGCGACCACCAGCTCGTCATCAGCGTGCCTGAACAGCGCATGGCCCTGCTTTATCGTGGGGTGCCGCAGGCGATTTATCCGGTTTCGACCTCGCGCTTTTGCCTGAGCGACCGCCCCGGCAGCTACGGCACGCCGCCGGGCGAACTCGAAATCGCCGACAAGATCGGCGGCGGCCTGCCAGCAGGGGCCGTTTTCAAAAACCGGGAGCCCACCGGCGAAGTATTGCCGGTCGATGCGCCGGGCCGTGATCCTGTGGTCACACGCATCCTGTGGCTGCGCGGACTGGAAGCGCGCAACTCCCGGGCGCACGACCGTTACATCTATATCCACGGCACGCCTGAGGAACGCTGACGAGACCCACTTTTCCGAGCCACAGGGAGAGTTAGCCCGAGGCGTGTT
>CALMVM010000322.1 GCA_937873255.1 uncultured Verrucomicrobiota bacterium
CCCGGGTTTTTTCTAAAACCGGCGCGGGGGGGGGGGTGTTATTCCTACCCAAAATCGGTACGGGCTGGTCTTGCCATCCCTACCTTGGTTGGGTGCGCCTGCGGCGCGGGTCACCGTCAGGCCGTCTTCACGTTGAGCTTCACGTCCACATTGCCCTTGATCGCCTTCGAGTAGGGGCAAAACGCGTGGCCGGCTTCGACGATCTTTTTCGCGTCCTCCTCGGAAAGGCCGCCGACGGTGACATCGAGTTCGACCGCCAGACCGAAACCGCCGTCCTCGCTCTTGCCGATGGTCACGGCCGGTTTCACTTCCAACGAGGAGGGACGCAGCTTCAGATGGTTGGCCTGGTAGTCAATCGCGCCACCCAGGCACGCCGCATAGCCGGCGGCGAAGAGGTGTTCGGGGGTCGTGGTATTCGGCTTGCCGGGGCCGCCCATGGCCTTGGGCACCGAGAGATCGACGCTGATGAGGCCGTCGTCGGCGGTGGCGTGGCCGTTCCGGCCGCCGGTGGAAGTGGCGTGGGCAGTGGAGAGAGGTTGCACGGGCATAGTCGCCGAAGGTTAGCCGTCCGGTGCACGATGGCAAATGGCCCGGCGACAAATGACGGGTCAATCCACCATTGCCCCGTCGCGCAGACGAATCGTGCGACCTGTGAGCGCGGCCAATTCGGGGTTGTGCGTGACCAACACCAGCGCGGTGCCGGCCTGGGAATTCAGGTTGAGGAGAAGCTCCACGACCCGGCCGCTCGTTTCGGCGTCGAGGTTGCCGGTCGGCTCATCGGCGAAGAGTAGCCGGGGCCGGTTGATGAAAGCGCGCGCGAGCGCCACGCGCTGCTGTTCGCCGCCGGAGAGCTGCGCGGGATAATGCCCGCGCCGGTCTTCCAGGCCGACCTGGCGGAGAAGTTCGGTCGCGGCGTCGGTCAATTCGCCGTGCGTCCGGCGCGGGCCGGCGCGGAGTTCGGCGGGGACCATGACGTTTTCCAACGCGCTCAGCGTCGGCACGAGCTGGAAGTTCTGGAACACGAAGCCGGTGTGTTCGTTGCGGACCCGCGCGCGGGCATCCTCGTCGAGATCGTCGAGCGCCACGCCGGCCAGGATCACGGAGCCGCTCGTCGCGCGGTCGAGGCCGGCGCACAAACCGAGCAGTGTCGTCTTGCCGCTGCCCGACGGCCCGACGATGGCGCACGTCGCGCCACCCGCCAGACTGAAGCTGACCTCCTTCAAAACCGTGAGTTCGCGCTCGCCGCTGCGGTAGGTCTTGGTAAGTTGGCGGACTTCGAGGACCGGGGCGGAGTTTTCCATTTGGACGGGGCGGCAGCGGGAGCGCGAATGTGCCGCATCCGTTCCCGCCGCGCAACCGGCCGGGCGTTTGCGCGTCGGCCGGGCTCGTCGGATAGTGCCGGCATGTTCATCCGCGCGGTGGTCGCATTGTGGCTTGTGGCGTTCGCCGGTCTGGCGCGAGCCGATGACGCGCCGCCGCGCACGATCCTGTTCTTCGGCGACAGTCTCACGGCGGGGTACGGCCTCGAAAATCCCGCCACCGAAGCCTACCCGGCGTTGCTCCAGGAAAAAATCAAAGCGGCGGGCTACGGCTACAAAGTGGTCAACGCGGGCCTGAGCGGCGACACGACGGCGGGCGGGTTGAACCGCATCGGCTGGGTGTTGCGTCAGCGCGTGGACATCCTGTTTCTCGAACTGGGCGGCAACGACGGCCTGCGCGGATTGCCGGTGGACGATGCCCGGCGCAATCTCCAAGGCATCATCGACAAGACCCGCGCCAAATATCCCGACGCGGGAGTGGTCATCGCCGGGATGCAGATCCCGCCCAACTTCGGGCCGGAATACGTCGAGCGGTTCAAGGCGATGTACGCGGACTTGGCCAAGGCCAATCCGGGTGCGGTGCTGCTGCCGTTTTTGCTCGACGGCGTGGGCGGCGACGTATCGCTCAACCAGAAGGACCAGATCCATCCGACGGCGGAGGGGCATCGGAAGGTGGCCGAACTGGTCTGGCCGGTGTTGGAGTCGGTGCTGAAGGCGCGGCCGTAGACGGGGCCGGCGCAACGCTTGGCGTCGGCGTCGGGGACGGCGACCCAACGGCGGCCGGCGTCGGCTCAGGCCTGGTGGGCGGACGCGGCTTGTCGATCCACTTGAGTACACCCCAGATGGCGAGGATCACGGCGACGCTCGCGGCCAGGAAGAACATCCCGAAACGCGTCATGGCCGAAGGCGGGTCGTAATTCATAAGCACCCTCGCGCTTACCCGCCGAACAACTTGTGGAAAGACCGCATGAAC
>CALMVM010000323.1:0-6465 GCA_937873255.1 uncultured Verrucomicrobiota bacterium
GTGACAAACAAAATTGCACACGGCTGCCCGTGTGCGACGTTGACCTTGTGAAAAATTTCACAAGGAGGCCGGCGTGATCGCCGCCCTGCTGCCGCGCGAGTTGCGGCCGATTTTCGAGAAGGTCCAGGCCGCCGAGCGCATTTCCGACGACGACGCGCTCGCCCTTTACGCGAGCCACGACCTCAACGCCCTCGGGGCGATTGCCGACATCGTGCGCGAGCGCAAGAACGGCAACGTCGCCACCTACCTGCTCAACCGCTACATCAACTACTCGAACGTCTGCATCCTGGCGTGCCAGTTTTGCGCGTTCGCGGCCCGCAAGCGCGACGCCCACGCGTTTGAAAAGGCAATCCCCGAGATCGTCGAGACGGTGCGCGGCGCGCTGGGGCAGGGGATCACCGAGATCCACATGGTCGGCGGATTGCACCCGTCGCTGAAACCGGAGTGGTATCTCGAACTGTTGCGCAGCCTCAAGACTCTCGACCCGACCCTGCACCTGAAGTGTTTTACGGCCATCGAAATCCGGCACTTGGCGGAGCGCATCTTCAAGCTCTCCATCACGGAAACGCTCGCCACGTTGCGCGACGCCGGGCTGGGTTCGCTGACGGGCGGCGGCGCGGAAATTTTTGATCCCGCCGTGCGCGACCGTATCTGCCGGGGTAAGGAAAGCGCGGAGGAATACCTGGACGTTCACCGCACCTGGCACCGGATGGGCGGGCGGAGCACCACCACGATGTTATTTGGTCACATCGAGACGATGGCGCAGCGGGTCGATCACCTGCGGCGGCTGCGCGAGTTGCAGGACGAGACGGGCGGGTTCACGGGCTTCATCCCTTTTGCGTTCGTGCCGGAGGGGACGACGCGCGAGTTGCGCGACCTGTGGGCAACGACGGGTTTCGACGAGTTGAGGAATCTCGCCGTCAGCCGCATCTACCTCGATAACTTCGACCACATCACGGCCTATTGGGTGGCGATGGGGCTGCCGCTCGCGCAGGTGGCGCTCGGCTACGGCGTGGACGACCTCCACGGCACGATCATGGAAGAAAAGATTTTCCACATGGCCGGTTGCAAGACCCCGCAGGGCCAGACGGTCGCCGCGTTGGAAAACGCCATCCGTGAGGCCGGCCGCGAGCCGATGCAGCGCGATTCGCACTACAACCGCATCGCCTCGACCAGCCGCCAGCCCGCCCTACCGGCATTGCCCACGGCCGCGCCGGTGTTGGCGGGCGTATAACGCTGCATGAAGAAGTCCATCGTTTCCATCGGGTTAAGCGCGCTGCTGTTTGCCACTGCGTCCCTGCGCGCCGACGACAACAAGACCATCAAGGCCGGCGTCGGCATCGGTCCGTTCCGACTCAAGGCCGATGTCTCCGAGGCCGAAAAACTCCTTGGCGATTCGCCCGATCTGATGCTTCATGGCCGGGGGGCGCGGGTCTCGTTCGTCAAGTCGCCCGACGGCAAGGAGGAAGAAATCGTCGTGTTGATCCGAAGGGCCGAGAACGGCCAGGATTATTACGTCAACGAGGTGGCCGTGAACTCCCCCGATTACCACACGCCGGAGGGGAACTCCACCAAGAGCGATCTCGCGGCGATCTGGCGGGAGTTTCCCGACCTGGAAAAATACGAGGTGGGCGAAGCCTTCGACGGGACGACGGTGGTGTCGTATCGCTCCAAGGACTCCGGCGTCAGCGTCCTCGTCGAGCGTCCTCCGGGCACGCCGATCTCCGATAAGCCCGAACCGGGCGTGCCGTCCGGGAAGTGCCGGGCATTCATCGTTCAGATCGTCGGCACGCCCACTTATTACATTGAACTCGGTCGCCGTCCGAAAAAGACCGATGCCGACTAGAATCTCCTGGATCGGTGATGACGGTCCTCCCCATGCGCCCGCCCGGTGAAACGCGCATCGGCTGCGTGCGTTATCTCAACTCCAAGCCGCTCATCCACGGGCACGGCGCGGAAGTGTCCTTCGAGACCCCCGCCAGCCTTGCTGATGGCCTGCGCGAGGGACGGCTCGACGTGGCGCTCTCGCCGATCTTCGAGCTGATCGCGCACCCCGGCTACCTCGTGGTCGACGACGTGGCGATTGCCTGCGACGGGCCGGTGTTCAGTGTGTTCATCGCGCACCGGGGACCGCTCGCCGGGTTGCGAACGCTCTACCTCGACCACGATTCGCGCACGTCGTACAACCTCCAGCGCGTCCTGCTGGCGGAATTTCATGGTCTGACGCCCCGTTGCGAGCCTTTTCCCGGCGGGAGGCCCCCCGCCGCGCTGCGCGAGAACGAGGGCGCGCTCATCATCGGCGACCCGGCCATCGAGTACCGTCTCCGGCATGGCGAGCGATACCGTTATTTCGATCTGGGCGAGGCGTGGAAACAGGCGACGGGTCAGCCGTTCGTCTTCGCGGCGTGGCTCGTGCGGCCGGAAACGTCGCAGTCGGAGGCATTGGCCGACCGGTTGCGCGCGTGGCGCGAGGCGGGGCAAGCGCGCGTCGAGGAAATCGTGGCGGCGGAGACCCGCTACCCGCGCGAATTGAGCCGGTGCTACCTGACGGAATGCATCCGGTTCCGGCTCGGCGCGGCGGAAAAACGAGCGATCCGCGAGTTCGCGCGCCTGTTGCACAAATACGGCGTCGTGTCAGATCGGGAGGGATTCCGGGAACCACGCTGGATTTAGCGAATCGTTGCATTTTACTCTGTTGCCCGGCTCGAATCCGGGCATAAACTGGCTCCGGCCCGATCTTTATTCCCCCTTTTGGGAAAGCCATGAACGTCTTCGATTTCACCCAGAGCAGAATCCTCGTCACCGGCGGGGCCGGCTTCATCGGCAGCGCGCTGGTCTGGGACCTCAACCAGCGCGGCGTGGACGACATCATCGTCGCCGATTTCCTCGGCCAGGACGAGAAATGGAAAAACCTCGTGCCGTTGCGCTTCAACGATTACCTGGAAGGCGACGACCTCATCCGGCGCATCGAAGCGGGCGACCCGGCGTTCAACGACATCGAACTGGTCTTCCACCTCGGCGCGTGTTCGGCGACGACCGAGCGCGACGCGGCGTACCTGATCCGCAATAATTTCGAGTACACCAAGACCCTCGCCAAATGGGCGCTGGCGCACGACGCGCGTTTTGTCTATGCGTCGTCGGCGGCGACGTACGGCGATGGCGCGGCGGGCATGAGCGACCTGGAGATCGACCTGGGGGCGTTCCGGCCGCTGAACATGTACGGCTACTCGAAGCACCTCTTCGACGTGTACGCCGCACGGCACGGGTTCCTCGACGGCATCGTGGGGCTGAAGTATTTCAACGTCTACGGCCCCAACGAGGACCACAAAGGCGAGATGCGCTCGCTCGTCCACAAGGCGTACCGGCAGATCGTGGACACGGGCAGCGTGCGGCTTTTCAAGAGCCACCGGCCCGACTACCGCGACGGCGAGCAGATGCGCGATTTCCTGTACGTGAAGGACGCCGTGGGCCTGACCCTCGAACTCGCTGAAACCCCGACGGCGGGCGGACTCTTCAACGTCGGCTCCGGCCGGGCGCACACGTGGATCGAACTGGCCACGGCGATCTTCGAGGCGCTCGACCGGCCGCCGAAGATCGAGTTCATCGAGATGCCCGAGGCCCTGCGCGGCAAATACCAATACTTCACCCGGGCCGACCTGACCAAGCTGCGCGGCTATTGCAAGAACGTGGAACTCACCCCGCTCAAGGACGCCGTGGCCGACTACGTGCGCAATTACCTCGTACCTGGCCGGCACCTGGGCGACGAGGTCGCCGAGCCGACGCCGGAACCGGCGGTCGCCGCCGCGTCGGCGGGGGGGATTTGACGGGCGCGGCAACCGGTCATTTCGCCGTGGCGGTGTGCGTGTGGTAGAACCACGCCGAATACCCCACGCTCCACAGGATCAGCACGATAGAAAATCCGATGAGCAGTCCGAACTGCACGGTGGCCGGCACGAAGAACCCGACCGCCAGGAGCGTCAGCGATCCGAACACCATTAACCGGCTGCCCACCCGGTGCGTGGCGCGCCAGGTCTCCGGGTCTTCGAGCGTCCAGGGAGTGCGGATGCCCATGAGGTAGTGGGGTTTCAGGCGGCCCAGGAAAGTGCCGACGACGGCAAGCAAAAGGAATGTGCCGGCGAAGCACACCCGGCCGACATCGAAATGCCACCCGGCCGCCGAGGCGATGATCATCAAGGAAATCGCCGCGAGCAACGCGCTGAGGCCGAGGCGGAATGCCCGCCACGCGCGGCGCTGACCCAGTGACATATTCCCGTCGGATCGGCGCAGGCGCGGGTCGATGCGCGGGATGAAAGCGATGAGCACGCACAGGAAAATGCTGAGCACGGGCGTCAGGAGCAAGCCCGGCGCTTTGGGCATCCAGCCGTTGGGCTGGTTGTGAATGTCCCAGTGGGAGACAACGCGGTCCGGCAGTTTATTCCACCACAGGGCGGCCACCGCGAACGGCAACACGAGCAGGACGAACTGGAGCCATTCGCGGCGAAGCAGGCGCGGGATGTTTTTCATGGGAGTGGTCGAGCGGCGGGGTGATTTGGCCGCGCTTGAGCAGGGTCAGGAACCACGAGAGGCATTCGTCGAGCACGGTGGCTTCCAGCCGGTAGACGACCGACTGGCCCATCTTGCGCGACGAAACGAGCCCTGCGCGCCGCAAGAGCCCCAGGTGATGGGACACCGTCGGCTTGCCCAACGCGAACGCCGCAGCGATCTCGCCCGCCGCCAGATCGCGCTGGCCGAGCAGGTCGAGGATGCGCCGCCGCGTCGGATCGTCGAGTGCGCGGAAGAGGTGATTCATGGTGTGTTTCGATTATTCGATAATCATCGAAATATGTCAACGGGATTTTGCGCCGGGTCTTCGCATCCTTCCTGCTGGATACCACGACATGAGGACCAGGCGTTCCCCCAAAAAGTTCGGCTTTGCGTTGTTGTTATTTCCTTGGCGGCGGCAAGTTTTCTCCGCGCCGAGTGGACTCCTCCCTTCAATCTGGAGGGATGTATCCGGAGATCGCAGGTCGTCGTTCATGGAATGCTCGACCGGCAGGGAGGATTTCTCCCGAAGAAATACTTCCGCTCGTATCCCTCCCTTCCCGCCTGGCTAGATCTGCCGATCCGGCTAGAGGTGGATGAACGCCAATTTGAGCTATTGAAGAAACTGTCCGGGAACGATGGCCCCTGTGAGATCGTGGCGTTTCTCGGAGAGCAGCATGACGGCAAGTGGTGGCCGGTGCTGCAATACGCGGGAATCGTCGGCCTCAGGGGAGACGGCGTTTTCCTGGCGCAGGACGATCTGGCGAAAGACGAACTCGCCGAAAGCAAGGAGTTCACCAAAAAACACTTTCTTGAGGATATGCACTACGAGTGTGCCAATCGGCACAAAGAACCCGACCAGGCATACAAGGAATATAATGCCGCGCTGATCCTTGCGATCCGGTGCGGACACTACGCTCTTGCCCGGGCGTTGGTCGACGCAGGCTACAGCGGCTATCCCTGGAAGTCGCCCGACGTGAATACGAGCATGAAAGACGGGACGACCGCGCTGATGTCTGTCGCGTTCCAGGCCGGAGGCAAATGGCCGGACGATTCCAGAATCGAATTCCTGGCGTATCTGCTGACCATGGGGGCGGACCCCAACGTGGCGAACAAATACGGGATCACGGCCATGATCATTGCGGATCGGGCGGGGTCCGATCGGGCAGTGAAGATGCTTGAAAAGGCAGGCGCGGAGCCGTTCGACCCGTCCGACGCGAAGGTCAAAGCGGCAATCGCGCGCGTCGATGCTTTGCTGCTACGCGGCATCCTGGACGATTTTGCCTATGCGTTTGATGGGTGGATCACGAGTAAAGACGAAGAATTTGGAATGGATTTTTCGAAGATGGAGAAAGCTTTCGGAAAACCCGGCGGTGCGGATTCAAAATGGCAGATCACGGACAAGGTGATCTTGAATAGAGCCATCGACGTGTGCGGGCATCCCTACAAGATGCATCCGAACGCCGAAGCATCGTTGAGAATCGACGACCGGACCATCGCCGAGTTCAGCGGCGTGGTAGGGGCGGATTTTTGGAAAGAGTTCGTCCCGCCAGCCACACCCCAAGAATGAATCAGGGCACCTGCCTCTCCACCCGGAGAAAGCAGGTGCCCTGTTCCACTCACATCACACACTACCACCACACCAACACCGCAATCTTTCCTACCAACTCAGCGCGCCGCCGGTCTGATACTCGGTCACACGGGTCTCGAAAAAATTCTTCTCCTTGCCGAGATCAATCGTCTCGCTCATCCACGGGAACGGGTTCTTCGAGCCGTACTTCGGCGCGAGGCCGATGCGCTCCAACCGCCGGTCGGCGATATGCTGCACGTACTCGCGGAACAGGTTCGCGTTCAACCCAAGAATCCCCTTCGGCAGACAATCCTGCGCGTAGGCGATTTCGAGTTCGACGGCCTTCTCGATCA
>CALMVM010000323.1:6475-13074 GCA_937873255.1 uncultured Verrucomicrobiota bacterium
GTCCACGCCTCCGGGTTCTCGGCCTTGATGCCGTTGATGAGGTCCGCGCCGAACGACAGGTGCGTGCTCTCGTCGCGCATGATGTACTCGAACTGCTCGCCGATCCCGGCCATGCGGTTTTGCCGCTTGAAGGACAAAATCATCACGAACCCGGAGTAGAAGAAAATCCCCTCCATGATGACGTAGAAGCCGATCAGGTTCTTGATGAATTTCTGTACACCCTCGACCGAATCCGTCGAGAAGTTCGGGTCCATGATGTCGGCCGTGAGAGTCATCTCGAACGCGTCCTTGTCGTGGATCGAGTTGACCTCGTGGTACATGTTGAAAATCTCGCGCTGGTCCAGCGAGAGGCTCTCGACGATGTAATGGAACGTGTGCGTGTGCACCGCTTCCTCGAACGCCTGCCGCAGCAAATACTGGCGGCACTCGGGATTCGTGATGTGCTTGAAGATCGCCAGCACGATGTTGTTGCCCACGAGGCTCTCGGCGGTTGAAAAAAACCCGAGGTTGCGCATGATGACGCGACGCTCGTCGGGGTTGAGCCGGTTGGATTTCCACAGCTCGATGTCGCGCTGCATGGATACCTCCGTGGGCATCCAGTTATTGGCGCAGCCGTTGAGGTAGTGTTCCCACGCCCAGGTGTACTTCAGGGGCATGAGTTGGTTCACGTCGACGGCTTTGCAGTTGATGAGCCGTTTGTCGTCGGCGTCGATGCGTTTGGCGAGATCGTGAAGATCGGGGCGGGTATCGGAAGAGTTGCAGCAGGACATGGCGAGAGAGGGCGAATGCAGAATGCAGAAGTTCAGAGACGGAGAGATTTTAGAAGATATCGCACAACAGAGACGGCGTCAGGCGGTCATTTGCCGTAAATACTGGCCCGAAAAATTTGGGGATCATCCTGCCGCGCGGGACTGCCGGATTTTGCAACCTGCTTTCTGCATTCTGCGTTCTGAACTTCTGCATTTTGCATTCTGCATTCTGCATTTTCCGGCAGCCCGCCGCGGGCAATCAGGACGGCTTGTGTTCTTCGCCCTTGAGCGTCTCGGTGATTTTTTCGACCACCGAAGCGCCGGCATCGACTACCGCCGCGGCGGCGTGGGTGACGGGTTCGGCGACGGCGTGCACTACCTTGGTGACCGTCGATTCCTTCGCCTTGGGCGCGGGCTTGGCCGTCGCCTTGGGAACGGGTTTGGCGGTGGGTTTCGGGGCCGGCTTGGAGACGGTTTTGGCGGCGGGTTTCGGAGCCGCTTTCGACTTGGCAGCCGCTTTCGAGGCGGGACCGGGCTTGGCCTTGCCTTTCGGCGCGGGCTTGACGGCCGTCTTCACCTTCGCGGCGACGGCCTTGCCCTTCGCCACGACAGCCTTGCCGGCGGATTTCGCCTTGGTCTTGAGCTTGGCGACGGTCGTCTTCGCCTTGGCCGGAAGCACCTTGGCTGCCACCTTCTTGAGGCCGGTCTTCTTGAGCGCAGGCGATTTTTTGGGCAAGACCTTCGCGGCGGCTTTCTTGACGAGCGACGTTTTCTTCGCGGGCGCGGCCTTCTTGCCCTTGGGGGCTGGCTTCGTCGCGGGTTTCTTGGTGGCAGTGGTTTTCTTGGCCATGGTGATGACTTCTGTTGGTTTCGGTGGTGTGGTTACGGACAGGTGATCCCGAAATTTACTGGCACGCCTCGCAGGTCGGATCAAGCAGGCTGCACATCTTGGCGGAGGCCGGCTCGGCGATTTCCTCGAGCGACCCGTCGACGGGTGACTCCTCGGCGACGACGGCCGGCGCGGCCACCGGCGGGGCCGGCAGGCTGGCGGCGGACTGGTGCTGCCGCTCGACCTTCACGTTGGCGCTGGCGCTCTTGTTCTTCATCCAGCGCGGCTGCGCGCCACGGCGGTTGACATCGACCGTGCTCTTTTCGATCTGCGTGGCGGCGAGCGTGCGCAGATAGTACGTCGTCTTGAGGCCCTTGCGCCAGGCGAGCATGTACATGTCGCTGAGCTTCTTGCCGTTCGGCGCGGCCAGATAGAGGTTCAACGATTGGCCCATGTCGATCCACTTCTGGCGACGGCTGGCGCACTCGATCAACCAGCGCGGCTCAATCTCGAAGGCCGTGCGGAAAATTTCCTTCACGTCCTCGGGGATGCGCTCGATGTCGGTCAGCACGCCGTCGTAGTACTTCAAGTCATCTACCATTTCCGCGTCCCACAGGTCCAGCTTCTTGAGCGCCTCGATCAAATAAACATTGATCGTGGTGAACTCGCCCGAGAGATTGCTCTTGGCGAAGAGGTGCTTGTACATCGGCTCGATGGACTGGCTGACCCCGCTGATGTTGGAGATCGTTGCGGTCGGCGCGATGGCCATCGTGTTGCTGTTGCGCATGCCGTGTTCCTTGATGGCGGCGCGCACGACGCTCCAATCCAGCGTGGACGAACGGTCCGTCTCCATGTGGCCGCCGCGTTCCGCCTCGACGAGCGCGGGCGTGTCCATCGGCAGGATGCCCCGGCTCCACTTCGATCCCTGGTAGGTCTGGTAGGTGCCGCGTTCGCGGGCCAACTCCGTGGACGCGAGGATCGCGTTGTAGGAGATCAGCTCCATGCTGCGGTCGGCGAACTCCACCGCCGCGTCGCTCGCGTACGGAACGCCGAGCTTGTAGAGCGCGTCCTGGAAGCCCATCAACCCGAGCCCGACCGGGCGGTGGCGCATGTTGGCGGTGCGCGCCTCGGTGGTGGGGTAGTAATTGATGTCGATGACGTTGTCGAGCATCCGCATGGCGGTGCGCACGGTCTTCTCCAGCATCGCGGCGTCGATGCCATCCTCGTTCGTGTGGAAGGCGAGGTTGACCGAACCAAGGTTGCACACCGCAATCTCTTCCTCGCTCGTGTTGAGGAGGATTTCCGTGCAGAGGTTCGACGAATGCACGACGCCCGCGTGGTCCTGCGGCGAGCAGATGTTCGACGGGTCCTTGAAGGTCAGCCACGGGTGGCCGGTCTCGAAGACCATCGTCAGCATCTTGCGCCAAAGGGTCACGGCCTCGACGCGGCGGTGCAACGGCAAATCGCCGCGCTCGGCCATCGCCTCGTATTCGGCGTAACGCGTCTCGAACGCCCGGCCGTACAGGTCGTGCAGGTCGGGGCAGTCGCTCGGATTGAACAAGGTCCAGTGGCCGTTCTGCATCACGCGCTTCATGAACAGGTCGGGAATCCAGTTCGCCGTGTTCATGTCGTGGGTGCGGCGGCGTTCGTCGCCGGTGTTCTTGCGCAACTCCAGGAAGTCCTCGATGTCGAGGTGCCACGTTTCGAGGTACGCGCACATCGCGCCCTTGCGCTTGCCGCCCTGGTTGACGGCGACGGCGGTGTCGTTGGCGACTTTCAGGAACGGCACGACACCCTGCGACTCGCCGTTGGTGCCGCGAATCGTCGCGCCGGTGGAGCGGATGTTCGTCCAGTCGTTGCCGAGGCCGCCGGCCCATTTGGAGAGCTTCGCGTCGTCGCTGATGACCTTGAAGATGTGGTTCAGGTCGTCCATCACCGTGCTCAGGTAGCACGACGAAAGCTGCGGGTGCAGCGTGCCGGCATTGAACAACGTCGGCGTGCTGCTCGTGAACCGCTGCGAGGAAAGCAGTTCGTAAAACTCAATGGCGCGCTCGTTTTTCTGGTCGGCGGTTTCGAGCACGGACAGGCCCATCGACACGCGCATCCAGAAATACTGCGGCGATTCCAGGCGGCGGCCCTTGTCGTGGATCAGGTAGCGATCGTAAACGGTCTGCAAGCCCATGTACGTGAATTGATTGTCACGTTCCGGACGCAGGGCGGCGCTGATGCGGGACAAATCGAAGGTGAGCAGGCTGCTGTCGAGGCGGCCCAACTCGACGCCGAGCTTCAGGTAATCGGCAAAGTGTTCGGCGTGGCGGGTGTTGAGCGTGGCGGCGTTCTGGTTGTCGTCGGACTCGCCGAAGGGCAGCACTTCGCGGTAGATGATGTTGAGCAACAGACGCGCGGCGACGTAGCTGTAGGCCGGTTCGCGCTCAATGCGCGCCTTGGCGGTGAAGATCATCGCCTTGTCCACCTCGTCGCAGGTGACGCCGTCGTAGAGGTTCTGGAGCGTTTCCTCGGCGAGTTCGCGCCAGTCGGTGCGGTCGGCGAGGCCGGCGCAGGCGCGGATGAGCTTGCGGCGGACCTGCTGCACATCGAGCGGTTCGACGGTGCCGTCGGGCAGGGTGACGCTGAGCGCGGGAACGTTGAGCGAGGCGGCCTCGGCTTGGCCGCGCAGGATACGCGCCTTCTTGCGCTCCTCGCGGTAGAGGATGTACGAGCGCGCGATGGCGTGCTGGCCGGAGCGCATCAATTCGTTTTCGACGAGGTCCTGGATCAACTCGACTTCCAGTTCCCGGCCGTCGGCGGCGAGGTCGAGGGCCTTCTGCGCGACGGCACTGGCCATGAACGCGATGCTCGTGGCCACGTCGGCGGGCAGCGGGGCGTTCTTGGCGAGGCCGAGTTCGGCCTTGAAGGCGCTTTCGAGGGCGAGACCGATGCGGGCGTCGTTGAACGGCTCCAGATGGCCGTCGCGCTTGCGCACGAGCGTCTTGTCGTTCTCGGACGCGGCGGCGGCGGGCAGCAGGTCGAGTTGGGTCTGGGATTCTTCGTTCAGGGTCATCGTGGGATTCTCTTCGGTTGCGGCGATTTTTAAAAAAGTTCGGGTGAAAGCTCTCGTCATGATCAACCGCTGCCGGCAGGAAGGGCAGGCGTCGCATCACCCTTCCATTTTCGATACGGCGCGAAAAAGGACCGGGCGGGCGGGAGATAAGGACTACCTCCCCCGCCGGGACGCGCGACGGTGCGGCGCAAGGCTTGGCCGTCGGTGTTTTCCCTGCATCAAGCAGTTTGGGAGTTCACCGAAAAGGGGTTTCAAACGGCGCTCGAAACCCCTCTTCCGTGAACAGGTCTACATATAGGAATTGTCGGTCGTCTCCGCGAGGGGGTCTTCAGACAAACATACTACATATAGAGGATCATTCAAAGAACTACGCAACAGCTTGGTTGATATCAGGGTTCGCGCTCAAGACATTTTTGCGTGTATGCCGAAGAAAACTCCCGCTTTTTCTGCCCGAAAATTTTGTTTTCCTCTACGGGCCGGCCGGCCGGCAAATTCAGGCATCGTTGATGCTCATGCCCCCCGCGTTGAGCCTACACCCTCTTTGACCGGCCGCCGCGAAGAAAAAGGGGCGGCCCATGAGAGCCGCCCCTTCCTCTATCAACCGATGTTTTCCGGCGCGAGCGCCGGGAAACCGGACCCCGCCTCACGCGCCGCGATTGCGGCGGCGGCGGGCAAACTGCATGGTGCCGAGCACGCCCAGGCCGCCGACGACCGCCGCCCAGGTGCCCGGCTCGGGCACGGCGGTGACGCGGATCGTGCCGTCGGTGGTGAACATCGAGGTGTCGAGCTGGTAGCCGGATTGCACCGCCGCGTTGGCGGTGTTGAACGTCGGGGCGTTCGCGCCAGTGCCGACCGAGATCGAGCCCCAATCCACGAAGTCGATCACGTTGCCCGGTCCGAAGACGAAACCGCCGGTGGTAGCGATGTTGACCGTGCCGGACAGCGTGAACAACCCGCCCACGGCGATCTGGTCGCGGCTGGTGGTGCTGGCCACTTCCAAATACAGGCTGCTGGTGGAGGCTAGGGTCAGCGCGGCGTTGAAATTCTCTGAGCCGATGGCTCCGATGCCCGCCGTGGCGGCCGTAAGATTGGCCGGGGTATAGCCCGGCGACAGACGGCCGGCGACAGTTGCCGCGCCGGTGGTCGTGAAGGAGCCGGCCAGCGTGCTGTACACCGTCGCGCTGGTGGCACCGATGTTCACCCCGCCCGCGCCGAAAGCCGAGCCGCTGGTGTTGTTGGCGTAGATGGCGCTGGTGGTGGTCGACGAGCCGGTGTTCGTGAAGCCGCCCGAGAAGGTGTTGCCCGAAGCGCTGTTCAGGGCCACCGCGCCCGTGCCGGCCTTGGTGAACGCGCCGTTGGCGATCGAGCCGGTGAAGGTCGTCAGCGCCGTGTTGCTGAAGGTGAGGCTGCGGGAACCGCCGTTGAAGTTGACCCCGCCTGTAAAGGTCAGCGGCGCCGTGCCGCCGATGGTCGGGCTGGCTCCCACGAGCACGGCGTTGGCCAACGTCCGCGCGGTGGTGCCCAAGCCCTGCAAGGTGCCCGCCCCGGTGATGTAGAGCGTCCCGGTGCCGAACGCCGTGTCCGAGCCCGCCACGAACGTGGTGCTTGCCGGGAGGGTCGCGCCGCCGCTGAAGGTGTTATTCCCGGTGAAGACATCGTAACCGAGGGTGGTGTCGATGATGCCACCGGTGCCGGTGATGTTGCCGGCGAAATTAAACGCGGCGGCGGCAGTGTTGGAGTTGCCGTAAATATAGAGGCTGTTCGTCAGGCTGATGTTGCCGTTGAGCGTGAACGTGGCCGTGCCGCCGCTGGCGACGTAGTTGACGCCGGTGCCGACCGAACTGATGTCACGGTTGAGCGTGGCGGCCCCCGTCGCGTTCAAGGTGGCGGAGTTGACGCCGGCAGCCAGCACGATGGTGCCGCTGTTGCCGAAGACGCTGGCGCTGCCGGTGGCGGCGAC
>CALMVM010000324.1:0-5523 GCA_937873255.1 uncultured Verrucomicrobiota bacterium
CAGCGTCAACGCATCATCTCCCGACAGGATCGAAAACTCGTCCGGCAGCGCCGCCCGCAGTTGACTGACGCGGTCCACGCTGCCGCCGGCCTCCTTGATGCCGACGACGCTCGGGCAATCCGCCGCGAGCCGCCGTGTCGTGTCGACGTCGATCTCGACCCCGCACCGGCCCGGGATGCTGTAGAGGATCACGGGCAGCTTCGTCGCGTCCGCAACGGCGCGGAAATGCCGGTAGAGCCCCTCCTGCGAGGGTTTGTTGTAATATGGCGCGACCTGCAAGGTTCCGTTGGCCCCGGCCGCCTCGGCCTCACGGGTCATGGCGACGGCCTTGCGCGTGCAGTTCGAGCCGGTGCCGGCGATCACCTTGCAACGGCCGCGCGCGTATTCGACGGCCAGACGGATGATCCGCACGTGCTCGTCGTGGTCGAGGGTGGGCGATTCGCCCGTGGTCCCTGCGGGGATGATACCGTCGATTTCCGCCTCGATCTGTTGCTCGATGAGCCGCGCGAAAGCGTTGGTGTCGATCTCCCCGTCGCGGAAGGGAGTCACCAGCGCGGTGTAAGTTCCGGTGAATGGCATGGCGGTCTGGCGTTACAAGGCGATCTCGCCGCTGAACACGAACTCGGCCGGCCCGCCGAGCGTGACGCGGGCAAACTCGAACGGCCCCGTGCGCTCGAACCCGATCCGCAGCACGTCGCCCGAACGCACCCGCACCGCCACCGAACCCGCCCCGAGCACGTTGTTCATTTCGGCGTGGATCAACGCGCTGGCCACCGAGCCAGTCCCGCACGCGAGCGTCTCACCCTCGACGCCGCGTTCGTACGTGCGCAGGATGATCTCGCTCATGCTGTAGGGCTGGATGAAATTGGCGTTGGTGCCCCGGGGAGCGAATTGCGCGTGGTAGCGGATCGCCCGCCCGACGGGGTGTACCTCGACGGCTTCGGCGTCGTCCACCGGCACGACGACGTGCGGAACGCCGGTGTTCAGGAAGTACGCCTGTGGCAAAGTGGTGCCGTCGTCGAGAACCAGTTTGCCGAGGTTTTTCCCGTCGGCCGGCGCGCTCATGTCGAGGTGGACGATCTCGCCCTCGAACCGCGCGCGGATCAAACCAGCCCCGGTCTGGAAACTCATGTCCTCGCGTGCCAAACCGCCACCGGCGGTAAGGCGCGCGGCGTACCGGGCGAAACAACGCGCGCCGTTGCCGCACATTTCGGCCTCGCCGCCGTCGGCATTGTAATAACGCATGCGGAAGTCCCCTTCCGTGCCGGAGGCGGGTGTCTCGACCGCCAGCACGCCGTCCGCGCCGACCCCCCGGTGCCGGTCGCACAACCGCGCGATGGCCGCCCGGTCCAGGGACCATTCGTCGGCGCGGTTGTCGAACACCACGAAGTCGTTGCCCGCGCCGTTCATCTTGGTGAAGGAAAGTTTTTGCATGTCGGGAGCCACGCCGCCGCGTCGAGGGCGGGGGAGGAATAATTTGTTCGCTCCGGGCCGTCCTGTCTAAGAATCTTTTTTGACGGCCGCGACCATCGGACGCACGAACGCGGCGACCTGCGCGGCGAGGTCGGGGCGGGGCCCCAGTTCTCCGATCCGGCGCACGATGGCGCTGCCGACCACCACGGCATCGACCGATTGCGACGCCTCACGCGCCTGTTCGGGCGTCGAGATGCCGAACCCCACCACCACGGGCAGATCCGTCCGCGAGCGGATCGCCGCCGCGCGTTCGCCAATCGAGGAGGCCACCGTTTGCTGCTCGCCCGTGACTCCCTCGCGCGACACGAAATAAACGAACCCCTCCGCCGCGTTCGCGATCAGCGCGAGCCGGTCGGCCGGGGTGTTCGGCGCGATGAGGCGGATCATCCGCAGGCCCTCGGGACGACGCTGGAGTTCGGGGTTGCGCCCGGCCTCGTCAGGCGGCAGATCGAGAACGAGAACTCCGTCGACCCCGGCCGCGACGCATTCGTCGAGAAAACGCTCGAAGCCGTAGGCGAACGCCGGATTCAAATACGTGTAGAGCACGACGGGAATCCGCAGCCCGCGCCCGCGCATCGTGCGGACGCCGGCGAGGACACCGCCGACCGTCATCCCGGCGGCGAGCGCGCGGCTCGCGGCGGCTTGATTCACCGTGCCGTCCGCGAGAGGGTCGGAAAACGGCACGCCAAGTTCGAGCACGTCCACGCCGGCCTCCTGGAGCGCGAGCGCGATCTCGACCGTCGAATCCCCGTCCGGATCGCCGCTGGCGACGTAGGCGATGAACCCTTTCGTGCCCGCAGCCCGCAGGCGCGCGAAGGTCTGGTCGATCCGGTTGGCGGTGTCGGGAGAGATTTGCATCGAAGAAAAAACGCCGCGCGGCGTCCGGTAGTCTGAGCCCCGTTCAGCCCCGTTTGCAAAGGGGAAACACGCGGTGCGCGGCGGCGCGCGGCGGGTTCCACCGCAAAATAATGGTTTTCACGACGCGGCCGCACCCTTACTCTGCGCTCCGTATGACTCCCGACCCCGTTTCCACCCGCGACCGTGTGGCACGCTCCGAACGCCCCTCCACCGGCTCGCGGACCCTCGCCGCCTGCCTCGCCGCGACGGCCCTCCTTTTGCCCGCCGCCAACCTGCGCGCGCAGGCACCCGGCACGCTTGACCCCAATTTTGTCACCGGCACCATCGGCGCGACGGTCTACGCGGTGGACTACATGATGGACACGGACACGACGGTCAAGATCACCATCGGCGGCGACCGCACCCTCGGCGAGTACCTCACCACCGAAGGAGCGGGCCGGACCGACTTTCTTTTCCCGGAGTTCGGGGGCGCCGCCCGCCTGATTTACACCATCGTACCCGAGCAGAAGATCGCGGATGGCAACTTCATCCCCAACCTCCTGCTCGGCGGCGACTTCGGCCGTAGCTCGGCCCAGACCCCGGCGCAAAACATCGTGCGAATTATGCCCTCCGGTGCGCTCGACACCACCTTCGCCACCAACCTCGGCACGGGGGCCAACACGTTCGTGACCGCGATCCTGCCGCTGACCGACGGGCGGATCGTCGTCGGGGGGCAGTTCACCACGTTCAACCGCGAGACGCGCCGCCGGATCGTGCGCCTCCAGCAGACCGGCAGCATCGACGAGAGCTTCGCCACCGGCTCGAACATCGACAACGATGTCATCACCCTGGCCGAGAGCATCGACCCTGCCACGGGTCAGGTCGACGGCAGCACCCTGGTCGGGGGCATCTTCAACAACGTGGCCGGGCAGCCCTACGGCAAGCTGGCGCGGCTAGACGCCAACGGCAATCTCGACATGAGCTTCCACCCGAGCATCGACCTGCGCGTGCTCTCGATCCTGGTGCAGCCCACCGGCAAGATCATCATCGGAGGTGATTTTACCAAGGTCAACGGCGTGGCGGTCAACCACATCGCGCGGCTTAAGTACGACGGCTCGCTCGACACGACCTTCGGCGCTTCCGTGACCGGCGTGCCCAACAGGGATGTCAACCCGACGGCGGTCTACGTGTTGAAGCCGCTTTCGGACGGGCGCCTGGACGGGCGCGTGGACGGGCGCATCTACGTCGGCGGCGAGTTCGCGCAGATCAACGGCACGCCGCGGATTTATCTCGGACTCATCAGCGCCGACGGCGTCCTCGACACCTCGTTCGACCCCGGCACGGCGATTTACGACAGCGTGCAGAGCATCACTCCCATTACCTTCCAGGACAGCAACGGCCAGCCCGCTTACAGGGTGCTCATCGGCGAAACGCTCGGGCCGAAGATCGGCAAGAATTACCAGCCCTCGCTGGTCCGCCTGTTCGGCGTCGCGCCCGGCAGCAACGCGCAGGGGACCGCCACCCAGCAGCACGCCCAGCCGGAAGTGCCCAAAAAGACGGTCCATGCCCCGGCGAGCGGCGTCCCGGCACTCAACGCCGCCCGGGCGGCCCATCTCTACATGTGGTGAGCAGCGGGCGAATGCTCGCAAGATGCGGTGTATTTTTTGACGAATCATTGCAGGCGGCGGCTGGACATTTAGCGCGAAAAAAATTAAGTTCGGGGCCTGATGCCTGACGCCCCCGCCGCTCCCGTCGTTGCCGCCGCCGATTCGTTCGTCCATCTCCATCTTCACACACAGTATTCGCTGCTCGACGGCGCGGTCCGCATCAAGGACCTGATGAAAAAGGCCGTCGGCTACGGGATGCCGGCGGTGGCGATGACCGACCATGGCAACATGTTCGGGGCCATCGAGTTCTATCAGGCGGCGCAGAAGGCGGGGATCAAGCCGATCATCGGCTGCGAGGTGTACCTCGCGCCCGGCTCGATGCGCGACAAAAAGGCGGCGTCGGCCAAGGATGCGGCGAGCCATTTCACGCTGTTGGCGAAGGATTTCCAGGGATATCAGAACCTCGTCAAGCTCGTCACGGCGGCCTATCTCGACGGCTATTATTACAAGCCGCGCGTCGACAAGGAACTGCTGGCCCGACACTCGGCTGGGTTGATCGCGCTCAGCGGTTGTTTGAAGGGTGAGATCAACGGTTATCTCATGGCCGACCAGATGGCCAAGGCGCGCGACGCGATGGGCCAACTCCGGGACATCTTCGCGCCCGGTGATTTTTACGTCGAGTTGCACGATCACCACATGGAGTTGCAGCACAAATGCAATCGTGGGTTGGTCGCGCTGGCAAAGGAATTCGACCTGCCGCTGGTGGCGGCCAACGACGTGCATTTCCTAGAGCGCGCGCACCACGAGGCACACGACGTGATGATCTGCATCGGCACGGGCGCGATGGTCTTCGACGAAAAGCGGATGCGCTATTCGCCGGAGCTTTATTTCAAGTCGCCGCAGGAGATGCGCGCGCTGTTTTCGGAACTGCCCGAGGCATGCGACAACACCCTGCGCATTGCCGAAAAAATCGACCTCAAGCTGGATTTCGGCGTTTCGAAATACCCGGCCTACCAGCCCCCGGAAGGCCGGACGCGCGAGCAATATCTGACGGAGCTTTGCGAGGCGGGGCTGCGGCAGCGTTACGGCGAGCGGGTGGACACCGACCCGGATTTGAATCGGCGCATGCGCTACGAGTTGAGCGTGATGGAAAAGGCCGGATTCACCAGTTATTTCCTGATCGTTTGGGATTTCATCAACTACGCGCGCCAGCAGGGCATCCCGGTCGGGCCGGGGCGCGGTTCGGCGGCGGGTTCGCTGGTCGCTTACATCTTGGGGATCACGGACATTGATCCCTTGCGCTTCGGGTTGATCTTTGAGCGGTTCCTCAACCCGGAGCGCGTCAGCCCGCCGGACATCGACATCGACTTCTGCATGGAGCGGCGCGGTGAGGTGATCGAGTACGTGAAGCGCAAATACGGCACACGCGCGGTCAGCCAGATCGTGACGTTCGGCACGCTGTCGTCGAAGGCCGTGCTCAAGGACGTTTGCCGCGTGCTGGGCATGAGTTACGGCGACGGCGACCGGCTTTCCAAGATGATCCCCATCGAGGCGGCCAAGCCGCTGCCGCTGCCTTCCCCGGCCGAGGGACGGGTCACCTTCGAGC
>CALMVM010000324.1:5533-13846 GCA_937873255.1 uncultured Verrucomicrobiota bacterium
GAAAAACACCCGGACCTGAAGAAGGCCGTCGAGACGGAAAACGCGACGCGCCAGGTGTGGGACCACGCGCTGATTTTGGAAGGATTGACGCGCGGCACGGGCGTCCACGCGGCCGGCGTCGTCATCGGCGACCGCGATCTCGATGAATACATCCCGCTCGCGCGCGACAAGGAAGAACAGGTCATCACGCAATACGGCGGCGGGCCGTTGAACGATCTCGGGTTGCTGAAGATGGACTTCCTCGGGTTGAAGACGCTGACCGTCATCGAGGACGCGCTCAACCTCATTCGCCAACACACGCCCGGGTTCGATCTGGAAGGCATTCCCTACGACGACCCGAAGACCGTATCGATGCTCAACCGAGGCGAGACGGTCGGTGTTTTCCAGCTCGAAAGCGGCGGCATGACGAGCCTTTGCAAGCAGTTCGACATCCAGGGCATCGACGACCTGCTCGCCATCAACGCGCTCTACCGCCCGGGTCCGATGGACCTGATTCCCGACTACATCCGGCGCAAGAAGGGCCAAATCCGCGTCAAGTACGAGCACAAGCTGCTCAAGGAAGTCTGCGAGGACACCTATGGCATCATGATCTACCAGGAACAGGTCCAGCGCGCCGCCAACGTCCTGGCCGGATACAGTCTCGGGCAGGCCGACCTTTTGCGCCGCGCCATGGGCAAGAAGGACAAGGAGAAGATGGCCAAGGAGCGGGTCAATTTCATCAAGGGCTGCGCGGAGGTCAACGACATCGATGAAAAGAAGGCGAACGAGATTTTCGATTTGCTCGAAAAGTTCGCCGGCTACGGCTTCAACAAAAGCCACAGCGCCGCGTACGGGCTCATCACGTACCGGACCGCCTATCTGAAGGCGAACTTCCCGGTCGAATTCATGTCCGCGCTGTTGAGCAACGCCGTCAACGACACCGACAAAATCGCGATTTTCGTGGCCGAGTGCCAGCGGATGCGGATTCCGATTTACCCGCCCGACGTGAACAAGAGCCAACTCAAGTTCGTGCCCGAGGCCATCGCGGAAGCCGAGAGTGAGTGCGACGCGACCGCCCCGGTCGTGTCGGAGGAAGGCGCGCCGGCCTCACCCGGGGTCGGGTCGCTGCCGGCGATCCGCTTCGGCTTGGCGGCGATCAAGAACGTCGGCGGGGGGGCGATGGCGGGCGTCATCGAGGATCGCGGCAAGCAGGGATGTTTCGTGTCGGTGGAGGATTTTTGCTCGCGGCTCGACGGGCGGGTGGTCAATAAGAAGATATTGGAAAGCCTCGTGCGCTGCGGGGCAATGGATTTCACCGGCCGCGACCGGGCCGAGATGTTCTCGCAGATCGACACGGTGATGGCCAGCGCCCTCAGCGCGCACCGCGACCGGGCGAGCGGGCAATTTTCGATGTTCGACGATCTCGCGGCCCCGTCGGCGGCCCCGGTGCAACGGGCGTTCACCTCGTGGGTGCCGTGGACGCTTTCCGAGAAGCTCGCGTCGGAAAAAGAATTGCTCGGCTTCTACGTCACCGGCCATCCGCTCAACCCGATCCGGCACATTCTCAACAGCGGCAAATATACCCCGATCAACGAACTGAGCACCCTCGACGACCGCGCGAATTTCTTCGCCGCCGGGTCGTTGACGGATGTCAGCCGCAAATACACCAAGAAGGACGGCAAACCCTTCGCCATCGTGATCCTCGAAGACCTCAGCGGACACATGGAGGCGATGGTGTGGAATGACGTGTTCAACAAGTGCAGCAAGCTCCTCGAACCCGGCCAACTCGTGGTCATCAACGGCCGGGTGGATCATCGCGGCGAGGAAATGCGGATCGTGGTCAACGAGGTGACGCCGCTGAGAATTCCCAAGACGCACGCGAACGGACAGCCCATCCGCGTGCGTTTCCAGATGGAAACGTTGCGTTCGGACGACCTCGGCCAGTTGCGCGAAATCCTGGCGGCGTCGCCGGGAGATTGCCCGGTGGAACTGGAGTTCGAGCGTGCCGACGGCCGACGCCTCGTGATGCAGGCGGGACCGTCGCACCGGGTCAAGCGCACGCCGGAGTTGGAGGCACGGCTCGCGGACCGGTTGGTCGCGGCAATCTAATCAGATGCTAGACGCTTCGTATTCAGTGCCAATTTCACAACAACACGCCATACAATGCGAAAGCCGTTGACTTTCATCGCAGTCCTCCTGTTCGCGCCGATGGTCGCATTTGGTGGACAGAGCGTAAAGGATTCCCAGGCGCTGGCACTCGGACAATTTCCGGCACTTGCAGAGAGGGACTCGCCGATCAACCGGCGGTTCGTTGAGTTGTTTACCGCGGCCCGAGCGGCTGATGCAGCTTTCGACCGCGATGCATACTGGCCTCTTCGCCTCGCAAGGCAAGCGGCCGCAGAGCTTCAAACAGGCTGGCCGACTCCTTCGCTTGAGCAAATTCAGCTTGAAGAGGAAAAGCGTCTTGTCGCTTTACGTTCAGAAGGGCTATCGAGAAAACGCGATGAATCTCTCATTCGGCTTGGCTCCTTATTTCAACAACGCAAGCTACTTGGAGGTAAGGATTCGGTTGGGCAGCAGCGGATTGACGTACGTGTAGCGCAAATCAATCAGGAAATGGACAAAGTGGAAGTGGCTGCAGCTTTCCAACGCTGGCAGGACGCCATGGATTTGAAAATTCGTGGGCTGAAACGAGAACAGTCATTAGCGATCACAGAAGGTCATATGGGAGACGCGTTCAAGCTGCGCGATCAGATTACAGAACTTTCCGATCAGTTGGCTAACAGTCAAAGCCTTGGCGAGATATGGTATCCGCCAGCGAAATGAATGCGGGTCACACCCATCGCGTAACCACGCCCGCTTTATTGCGCACAGGGATGGCGCAGGCTGCAAGACCACCGACCAACCCGCCTCAGGGCATGAGCGGTCGCAGGTAGTACGCCGCCATCGCCTTCGCCAAGTCGAACACCGCGTCCGGGGACGGGATGAATGATCCCGCACCGAGCAAGTTGTTCGTCGGCCGCTTGCGCGAGCCGCGACGGCGGTCTTTTTCCTCGCGCAGCCGCTCGGCCTTCACTTCGTGGCGCGTCTTGCCGTTGCGCCGGGCTTCCAGTTCCTCGACCAACAGGCGTCGGGCGAGGAAGCGGTTGATGCCCTGGCTGCGTTCCCGCTGACAGCGCACGCGCACGCCGCTGGGTCGATGGGTGAGGTTGACGCCTGTCAGCGTCTTGTTCGCCTTCTGACCACCGGGACTCGACGCCTTGAAGTAGCTTTCTTCGATTTCTCCTTCCGCGAGCTGGAGCTGGCGCATCCGCTCGTTCAGGTCCGCCTGTTTCTGATCCGAAACGGGGAATCTCAGCATAAGATTGCGCCAAACGCCGCAGGGCGGGGCGCGAAGTAGGGGCAAAGGTTGATGATGAACACCATTGAGATGTCTACAACACCACTACATATGGGAAATCGCTGAGGCTGGCAAGCATTAGTTGAACGAAAAACGCGACACTTTCGTCACGCGCCGAGGATGATAAGAGGACCTGATTTGTCGCGAGGCTGAAATGAAACTATGTTTTCTTGTTCCAAGCCCCTTTTTTCTATGAATGAGACGCTCAAAGTCGGAGATCCCGCACCGCCGTTCGAAGCCGTTGCCCTCGGCGGCGAATACGGCACCGGCCAAACCGTGCGCCTGGCGGATTTTGCGGGCAAGCATCTCGTGCTCTACTTCTACCCGAAGGATAACACGCCGGGTTGCACGACGCAGGCGTGCGGATTGCGCGACCGCTGGCCGGACTACCAGGGAGTGAATGCGGCGGTATTCGGTGTGAGCACGGATTCGCTCGCCAGTCACCGGACGTTCATCGACAAATATGGGCTGCCTTTTCCGTTGTTAAGCGACGAGGACGGCAAGATCGTGCGCGCGTACGGCGTGTGGGTGGAGAAAAACCTCTACGGCCAGAAAACGATGGGCACCGAACGCTCGACGTTCGTGATCGGACCGGACGGCCACATCAAGGAAATCTTCCGGCGCGTCAAGCCCGACGAGCACGCCGACGCGGTGCTGGAAGTGTTGCGCAAGTAGGTCGCGCGGCGAACGCCATGGACGCGAAAAATTCGTTTCTTAGTCTCTTCGAAAAGCTGGAGGGACTCGCCGGAAAACTTCCCGGCGCGTTGCAGAAACCGATCCTTCAGGAGGTCACTCCGCTGAAGGATTTGTTTTTGCGCCAGCGCGCACCCCGGTTCGTGCTGGTGGGCGAAGCGGCGGCGAGTTCGGCGGGGTTGTTCAACTCCATCTTCGGCGCGCCGGTCGCGCGGTTCGCTCGTGACGGTGCGAGCGATCAGGCACCACCGGCCTCCGGCTGGGAGGATTTTTCGCACGCCGGGCACGGGGTGTTGCGTTTGCTCGATGCACGGTTGCCCGGGGCGGGGGAGGATTTGTCGGAAGCGGTTCGCGTTGCGTTGGTCGCTGAGCCGCCCGACCTGTTCTTGTTTCTCGCCGTGCCGGGAGCGCCCGCGACCGATGACGCCGGCACGCTTGATCGCCTAGAGGCTCTCCTTGATTTGGTGGAGCGGTCCCACGGCCTGCGCCCGTGCGTGATGGGGGTCGTCGTGGATGGCGGCGAGAGCGATGTGAAGGCCGACGAAATAGACCTTTCCCGGGTGAGGTTACAGGCCGCCTTGGCAGCCCGTCCGAAAATCGCGCGTCACCTCGCGCCGACGGTCGCGGTGAGAACGTTCATCCGCTTCCGTCTCGACGGCACGTTCGATCCCGAGAGCGACCGCCGACAACACGTGGACGAACTGGTGGATGCCCTAGTGGCCGAGCTTCCCAACGAGGCGCGGCTCGAAATGGCGCGTCTTTCCGGAGCGCGGGCCGCGCAGGCCAAGATCGCGCAGACGCTCGTCAAGTCGTTCACGGCCGCGAGCGGCGCACTCGGCGCACAGCCGATCCCGCTGGCCGACCTGCCGTTTTTGATCGGCTTTCAACTGGCGATGGTTGCCGGCATCATCTACGTCAGCGGGCGCGAACTCAGCCTGAAGCTCGCCACCGAGTTCCTCGGGACGATGGGAATGAACGTGGGACTCGGCCTGGCTTTGCGCGAAGGCGCGCGAGCGGCGGCGAGAGCAGCGGCGAAATTGCTTTTGCCCGGCGTCGGCAACGCGCTCAGCGGACTCGTCGCGGCGGGAGGCACGTATGCCATCGGTCGCGCGGCGTCGGCGTACTATATAGAGGGAATGAATCTCACGCAGGCCCGCGAGTTGTTACAGCGGTCGCGCCGGCCCGACAAGGGGCTTTTCCAAGTGCTTGATCGGCGCAAAAATCTTCCCGGCCCCAAAGACCACCGGTGAAGATTTCCGACATCCGCGCCGCGCTGGCCGAACTGGACCTGACCCCATCGAAAACGCTCGGGCAGAATTTCCTGCACGACCAAAACCTCGCGCGCTGGATCGTCGCGCAACTCGACGCCGGTCCCGGCGACGAACTCATCGAGATCGGCCCGGGCCTCGGCGCGCTGACCGAGGCGGCACTCGAAACGGGTGCGAACCTGACGGCCCTGGAGAAAGACCGCCGCCTGGCGGATTTTCTCACGCGTCGCTTCGCCGGCCGCGAACGGCTTCGCATTATCCAGGGCGACGCGTTGGAGTACGACACACGGACTCTATGGCCGCGGCGGCCGGCAAAGGTTTTCGGGAATTTGCCCTACTACGTTTCCACCCCACTGCTGTTCCATTTCACGTCGCCGGACACGCCGGTCGAGCGGGCGGTGTTCCTTCTGCAACGCGAGTTGGCCGAGCGCCTCGCCGCCGGTCCGGGGTCGAAAGACTACGGAATCCTTAGTGTCGTGCTCGGACGCAAATGGCGTATAAAATTGCTCAAGACACTGCCCGCGAGCGTTTTCCTTCCAGAGCCGAAGGTGGACTCTGCGTTGGTGTCATTTTCTCAGCGCAAGCCGGACGAACTTCCGGTTTGCGACACACGCACATTTGAGAAAATTGTTCGCGCCGGCTTTTCGCAACGTCGCAAACAACTCCGCAAACTGCTCTCGGCACTCGGCGATGAAGATCCTCTGACTCCGGGCCATTGGTCGGAAATCTCGAAGCGCCTCGGGATTGCCGACACCGCACGGGCGGAAGAGTTGAGTCTGCTCCAGTGGATCGCGCTCGCCAATATTTTCACTCCCGTCGAGCCCGCCGCCGCGCAGAACGGAAACAGCGAGCGGTTCGACGTGGTCAATGAAAACGATCAGGTGATCGGTACCGAAACCCGCGCGACGGTCCACGCAAACGGTCTGTGGCACCGTGCGGTCCACATCTTTGTGTTCAATGCCCGGGGCGAGCTTTTTCTCCAGAAGCGTTCCCCATGGAAGGACAAGCATCCGAGCAAGTGGGATTCGAGCGCGGCTGGCCACCTCGATAGCGGCGAGGATTACACCGGTGCCGCCCGGCGGGAGTTGGTCGAAGAACTGGGAATCGAGCCCGACCGCGCCGAGTTATCCGAGATCGGTTCTCTCTCAGCCTGCGGGGCAACGGGATGGGAGTTTGTGCGAATCTATCAGGCGTGTCATGAAGGTCCGTTCCGCTGGCCGGCGGCGGAGATCGAGTGGGGAGGTTTCTTCCCGGTCGAGACGATCCGTGAGTGGACCGAAGCGCACCCGGAGGACTTCGCGCCGGGATTTCTGGAATGCTGGCGGTTCTGGCGTGCCAACGCACCGACCGGAAAACCGCTTGACGCCCCCGCCGGACGATAGCATTTTGCGGGTCATCAATTTTTTCCCGAGGTCCCTGTTATGTCCAAAGTCTGCACGATCACCGGCGCTCGCCCTTCCAAGGGCCACGTCATCCACCGCCGCGGTCTCGCCAAGAAAAAGGGCGGCATCGGCCAGCACGTCACCGCGAACACTCCGCGCGTGTTCGAGCCCAACCTGAAGGTGCGCCGCATCTGGGTGCCGGAACTCAATAAGTTCGTCAAGGTCAAGCTGACCGCCCGCGCCTTGAAGACCGTCGCCAAGAACGGCGCGTTCAAGACGCTGAAGAAAGCCGGCGTCGTCTGACGCCTCCGCGCCGCAGGTTTTGGCGTTAGAAAGTTGCGCGGCCGGCCATCGCCGGGCGCGCGTCTTGCTTTTTCAGGTTCTCCAGGACCGGCTGTTTCCCTCGGGGAATGGCCCCGGTCTCTCATCCAATACCCTTGGTCAGAGAAGGAGAACCTCGCAACCCATGGCCTTCAGCGTCAAAAGCAACAAGTCCGGCAAAACCTATTACCTGCACGCGCGCGACCAGCTTCTGAAAGGCGGGCACCGTCAGACGATTTACTTTTTCGCGGCCCAGGCCAAGGAGGGCGCGATGAACTCCGTGCCGACCGGCTACCAGGTGGCGGAAAACGTCAAGACCGGGCTGCCGCTGCTCAAAAAAGGTTAGGCCGCACGCATGGGGACCGGTGCTGCCGGTCGCCCGGGAGAATTGCAAGGAGCGAACGCCCGGACGTTCCTCCCCCGAACGAGACCCTTGGCAAAAGGGCCTCGTTCGTTATTGTAACGCACGCAATTTTCTCCCATGTCCGAAACGACCACGCCCAATCACAAAATCATCCCGGTCAGCATCCTGACCGGTTTCCTCGGCGCGGGCAAAACCACGCTGCTCAACCACATCCTGCGCGAGCAGTCGAAATACAAGTTTGCCGTCATCATCAACGAGGTCGGCAAAATCGGCATCGACGGCGGCCTGATCGAGAACCAGAAGGACGAGATCGTCGAGATGAGCAACGGGTGCGTGTGCTGCACCGTGCGCAAGGATCTCGTGCAAGGCATCCAAAAGCTCCTCAAAAAAGGCGGCTTCGACTATATCCTCATCGAAACGACCGGTATCGCCGACCCGGGCCCGGTGGCGCAGACGTTCCTGAATATCCCGACCCTGCAACGCTTCGTGCAGCTCGATGCCATCATCACCGTGGTGGACGCGGAACAGATCTTCAAGCAGGTCGACGAGGTGCCAGTGGCGGTGGACCAGATCGCGATGGCCGATTTTGTCCTCTTGAACAAGACGGACCTCGTGGACGAGGCGCAACTCGGCAAGGTCGGCGAAAAAATCCGCTCCGTGAATCCGCACACGCGGATTTTGCGCACGCACCAGAGCAAGGTGCCGTTGGAGGAGCTACTGGATATCCACGCGTTCGACGTGGACAAGAAACTGGAAGTTGATCCGGATTTCCTGAACGAGATGCGCGCGACGGGCAAGCATCACCACGACATCGTCAGCTATTCGTTCGCGTTCGAGCAGCCCTTCGACATCCAGAAATTCGAGAAGTTCGTGCAGCGGCTCACCACGATGGAGAAGGTGTATCGC